>CAYFUB010000529.1:0-3432 GCA_964346195.1 uncultured Pirellulales bacterium | reverse complement strand
CGAAGTAGTGCGTTTGGGGGGCCCCGAACCATCTGGCCATCGAATGAGGGGTTTCTCAAGTGCGCAGCCCAGATTCTTCGCTTCGCTCAGAATGACGTTGCCGTTTTGAGATGGTCTCTAAACGAAAAATAGGTATTTTCCCCTACTTGACACGTATGGGATTGATGTTGTATAATAGTATATTGCTATCGAAGCTGGCAAAGGGGTTGGCACCTTGGTTGCGTGCCCATGCCGGATAAACACCACGGATGATTATATACTGGATATCTCGCACAGGGGTTCTTTGTCTGCGCATGATGCGGGACCATCAGGGGAGATCTGTGTCCCTGTTGGGCATTTTCGGAAAGGAGGTGTGCACGAAGGGATTCTCGTAGAGGTAGAAGGACTTCCCGAGGTGGCAGGGATGCCGAATTGACACAGGCAACTTGAAGAATGTGCATTTACTGGAGGTCGGGTATGAAAAGAGAAATTCTGGGCGGTTGTGTTGTCGCGGCGATGGTTCTGGGCCTGACGGGTCCATCCTTTGGCGCTGTGATTGACTTCACCGGCGGCACCGCAACACTGTGGGATGGCAGCACGGTAGTGCCCAACAATAGCATGGTCTGGGGGGCCCCAAGCGCAGGGGCTGTAGATTACTACGACGAAAATGGATTTCGATTGGATTTCATTGGTGATTATGGGATCATTGGAGACTACTACGGTGCCAGTAACGACGTCATACACGGACATTGGGCAACCGGCGGGTATGGCGCCCTGATGAGTATTCTGGTGACCAAACTGGACGGGACTTCTTTCGATCTGAACTACTTCATACTCACGTCCAACACGGATTTTGGCGGCGGACCGGACTCCGGCAACGAGCAGGCCTGGATCACTGCCTCCAATGGCTTCTCGCAGTTGTTGCCCACTGATGATTGGGGGTTTGCAGGGACAAATCCGCAGGTCTTTCTGGGACCTCAGTTTGACAACATCATGTGGTTTTCGTTTACGGTGACGAATTTTGTAGATTGCTTCGGCATGGACAATTTCTACATCGATGAGCCGGCTCCAGGCATACCCGCGCCGGCTGCCATTCTGCTGGGTGTTCTGGGCACCGGCGTGACCGGCTGGCTGCGCCGACGCAGAATGCTGTAACGATATCCCCGCACATGGTTCGACTCCAGGGGCTGCGAGATGGCTCGCAGCCCTTATTTTTGCATGACTACGAAAGGTCTTTGAGGCACCCGTCGATGTCGCGGGTGATTGCCCCGACCTTGTCTTTCCGTGGCACAGCAAAGGCGAGTTTCTCCAGGTCGGCTCTGATCGGTTCGAGTTTGCGACGGTACTCGCCGTGCGGGCCAGGTCTGTAATCCAGCCGAGATACCCGCGCTGGCAGAAGCTGCTTTGTTTTGGACAATCGGGTCCTCGCCTCCCGGCCGGTGCCGCCGAAAACAACGAATCCGCAGGTTGCGCAGCCCGGCCTTCGGCCGGAACCAATTGCATTTATCGCTTTACGGGCTACCGGCAGAATGGAGGAGGGCCTGGCCGGGGCCAGACCCTTCCTGGCGTATAGCCGCTGAAGTCGGCGCTCGGGTCGGGGACCCCAAACGCGATGCATCGCGTTTGGGACTCTCGCATGCCGGCCCTGCCCTATCCTCCGGTCCAGCGGCAGAATCCTGTTCTGGTCACGAAGGGAATGCAATAGCAGGTCGAAAATGAATCACACAAATCACAGTACCTGCTGGTAGCCGAAGATGCGAAAGATGCATCATTGCCTTGGCATTCCGGGGGAATTCGTGGCTGCCTACTTTTTCCGGGCCGCGTTCTGAATATTGCCGGGGGAGGTTTCCCGAGGCTGCGCGCGAGCGGGGGACTGCCTCACGAGGCAGGCAGCCTCGGCTCATTTTGCGTAACGTTGTCTGGGCTTTCAGTTCTTCGGACGTCTCTACGCCGGTCTGGACGAGCATTTCACCGGACCCGCGGCGCAGGCGGAGTGCTTCTGGATATGGCCTTTACAGCCTTCAGTCTGTATGGTATCCATCCAAGGCGTGGATGCAAAAACGCAAGGTATGAAAGGAGTTGAGTCATGAAGAGGAACGCGCCGTTGGTAGCGTTGCTGGTGACAATTGTTCTGTGTGCGATGGCCGGCGGGACGGATTGCCCGCGTTTTCGGGGGCCGGCCGGGGATGGGATGTTTCCGGAGACCGGCCTGCTCGAGAACTGGCCCGAGAGCGGGCCGAAGCTTGCCTGGACCGCCGAGGGGCTTGGACAGGGCTATTCCTCAGCCGTGGTGGCGGATGGCACCATCTACGTGACCGGGATGGACGACCAGAAACAGGGGTACCTTTTCGCCTTCAACCTGGACGGCTCGTCGAAATGGAAAACGGCCTATGGCCCGGAGTTGGAGAAGCGCGGTCCGGCTGTGGCAGGCACCCGTGGCACGCCAACCGTCGACGGCGACCGGGTCTTCGTTATGACCGGTTTCGCCAAATTGGTGACCTTCGAGAGCGCGCAAGGCCATGTGCTCAAGACTGTGGATCTTGTGGAGCGATTCGGGCCCAAGCAGGCCCAGTTTGGCTTTGCCGAGTCCGTGCTCGTGGACGGCAGGAAGGTAATCTGCGCGCCTGGGGGACCCGATGCGTCGCTGGTAGCCCTGGACCGCGACACGGGCGCTACCCTTTGGCAGACCAAGGGTCTTGGCCAGGCGACCGGCTACTGTTCGGCCAGGATGGTGCGCGACGGTGACCGCCAACTCATTCTCACTATGCTGGCAGGGGGCGTCGTTGCGGTCGATCCCGGCGCCGGCCGGGTCGTCTGGCAGCACGAATACCCGCACCGGGCCGGCGTTCAGCCCAATCCGCCGCTCTATGCGGATGGGATGGTCTACATCTCCTCGGGCATGGGCACGGGCGGCGCCATGCTGTCTCTGGCGGAGAGCGACCCGACAGCCGCCCCGAAGTGGGCGGACAAGACGCTGGATTGCCAGATGCAGGGCACCGTCCTGATCGATGGATACATCTACGGCACCGCCCAGAGTGGCAACAAGGGTCTCGTCTGCCTGGAATGGAAGACGGGTAAGGTGATGTGGAACGCCCCGGAGATCAAGCAGGGTGTAGCCGTCGTCGCCGATGGCATGCTCTATATCTACGGCGTCGATGGCACGATGCACCTGGTCAAGCCCAACCCGGCCGCGTTCGAGCCGGCGAGCCGGTTCACTGTCTCCGGCGGGACCGCCGAGCACTGGGCCCATCCGACGATCGCCAACGGCCGGCTGTACATCCGACACGGCGACGCCCTTATGGCCTACGACGTCAAGGCCGGCTCATGAAGGCCTTTAGAGACTATCTCAAAACGACACTCTGACTTGTCATGGTGAGCGAAGCGAAGGGGTCCCCAAACGCGAAGTAGTGCGTTTGGGGGGCCCCGAACCATCTGGCCATCGGATGAGGGGTT
>CAYFUB010000528.1:0-2814 GCA_964346195.1 uncultured Pirellulales bacterium | reverse complement strand
TATAATACTCCCGCTTTTTTGGACCAGTGGATAAGGTAGTGTGGCTGTGGTATGGTGGCATGGAACAGGAGGTTACCATGGCACAGCGTAAGCACCATGGCGGTGCGTTCAAGACGCGCGTGGTGGTGGAGGCCCTCGCCGGTCACAAGACGGTCAATGAGATCGCCAGTGCGTACGAGATTCACCCCTCGCTGGTTGGCAAGTGGAAGTCCCAGGCGTTGGCCCGTCTGCCGGAGGTGCTGTCGGACGGGCGGCAGGTCAAGGCCGATGGCGGTCCCCAGCGGGAGGCCCGGTTGTACGAGGAGATCGGGCGGCTGCGGATGGAAGTGGAGTACCTGAAAAAAAAGCTGGGTCTTTGCCCCTCCCGCAGCGTCGCGGGATGATTGAGTCGGCGGGGTGCGCTTTGAGTGTGCGGGAACAATGTCGATTGCTGGGTGTGCCGCGGAGCACGCTGTATTACCAGCGCTGCGGTTTGAAGGCGTCGGATCTGGCCCTGATGCGGCGGTTGGACGAGCAGTACACGGCGACGCCGTTTTACGGGGTCGAGCGGATGACGGCGTGTCTGCGGCGGGACGGGGTTCGGATCGGCCCCAACCGGGTGCGTCGGCTGCTGCGGTTGATGGGCTTGGAGGCGTTGTATCCCAAGCCTCGATTGAGTATGCCTGACCGCCTGGAACATCGGGTCTGGCCGTACTTGCTGCGGGGCCTGCGGCTGGATCATCCCAACCAGGTGTGGTCAGCGGACATCACGTACATCCGTCTGTCGCAGGGGTTTGTGTATCTGACGGCGGTCCTGGACTGGTTCAGTCGCTATGTGGTCTCGTGGTCGCTGTCGGCGACGCTGGACGCATGGTTCTGTGTGCAGGCCCTGCGGGAGGCGTTGCGGACCGCCACGCCGGAGATCGTCAACACGGACCAGGGCCGCCAGTTCACCAGCGGGCCGTGGTTGGCACAGCTGCAACAGGTCGGGGTGGCGATCAGCATGGATGGCCGGGGCCGGGTGTTCGACAACATCTTCACGGAGCGGCTGTGGCGGTCGGTCAAGTACGAGGAAGTCTACCTGAAGGACTACGGGGCCGTGGACGAAGCACGGGAGGGGCTGACCCAATACTTCGGGTTCTACAACACGGCTCGCCCGCACCAGGCCCTGGCCTACCGGACGCCGGCGGAGGTGCACTTCGGGGGCTCCGGCCGCAGAAGTAACAATGTAACAGGTGTTAACAAGAAAGAAAAAGAAGCAAAAAGAAAGAAGATGCTACTACTACAGAATACTACCCTAAAGAACTAAGAATTTGGTCTGGACAACCGGGAGTACCTCATTCCAATCGCGTGATGGCATTCCTTGCCCTTGATCATTGCCATACCGCCGTAGGAGGTACACACAGTACACCCTGCGCACTGGCCCCGCAGGGGCAGTAGCAACGCGGATCCATTGACGCGGTTCTTGCCCGGGGACTGGGGGCGGGGTATACTCGCGCGGGCATGAGATGTCAGAGTATGGTTAAGAGGGTACCTGAAAAGTAGGGCGGGTATTTTTCCCGTGGAAGTCGACCTTCAGCAGGGCCAAGATGGCCCTGCAACTCATGGGCAGGATGCCCATGCTACTGAGGATACGCTTCTCATACACCCTCTAAGCACGTGAATTGGGAGTGTGGGTATGCTGGCGGCGGTGTTGACGGATTTCGATAAGCTGGTTCTGGAGGAGGTGGCAGAGCCGGAGGCGGAATTGAATGAGGTGGTCGTCCGGGTCAAGGCGTGCGGGTTCTGCGCGACGGACTACAAGGCGATCAAGGGGATTCGCAGGAATGTGACGTTTCCGTTCATCGCGGGGCACGAGCCAGCCGGTATTGTGGCGAAGGTCGGGGCGGGGGTCTCGAATGTGAAGGAGGGGGATGAGGTGATCTGCCAGCCTTCGGGCTACTGCGGCTTCTGCGCGCACTGCCGGGCCGGGAATACGCACTACTGCGAGCGGGCCTTCACCACCGGCGGGGACGGGCCGGCCGACGTGCGGCCCGGGGCGTTCGCCGAGTATATGAAGACCGATGCCAAGTGTCTCCTGCACAAGCCCGCGAATATCTCGTTCGATGCCGCCGCTCTTACCGAGCCGCTCTCCGGCGCGTGGAAAGGCGTGGTCCAGTACAGCGAAATGAAGGTCGGCGACGACGTGGTGATTATCGGCGTCGGCGGGATCGGGCTCTTGTGCCTGATGGTGGCCAAGGCGGCCGGGGCGGGACATCTGATCGCTGTTGACCCGAGCGAATACGCCCGAGACCACGCCCTGCGGCTGGGAGCGACGGCGGCCCTCGACCCGCGCGCCGGCCGCACGAAGGAGCGAATCTACGAGCTTCTGCCGAAGGGGCCGGACCTGGTCGTCGAGGCGGCCGGACCCATCGAGGCGGTCCGGCTCATGGTGGACCTGCTGCGGCGCGGGACACGCTGGAACGTCTTCGGCATCACGACGCACGAGAAGTTCGAGCTGGACGGCGGCCTGGCCCATTTCCTCGAAGCCCGGATGGACGCCAGCTTCGGCACCACGCCGCTGGCGATGCAAAAGGCCATCCGCCTGATGGAACGCGGCCTGGTCGACCCCGAGGCCATCATCACCCACCGTTTCCCGCTGGCGGAGATTCACCGGGCCGTCGAAGTCATGAGCCGGCCGGACCGCAACAAAGTCATCATCAACCCGTGATCGCACGCGTCGGAAGGGAGCCGTGACGGCTCGTTCAGGTTCGCTCTTCAACAAGGGCAGAACAAGCCCTTGATCCTCAGATGGCCAATCCGAATCTCCGGGTGGCAGCGTCAAGGCCGGAGGCC
>CAYFUB010000527.1:0-8022 GCA_964346195.1 uncultured Pirellulales bacterium | reverse complement strand
GATACGGCGTCCTCCCGCGCCTGGGCCGGATCATTGAGCGACCATCCCCAGGCACTGCACGTCAACTCCCGGCCCCGATGGTCTGTCCCCGTATAGGAGGCCTTTATCCAGTGTCGTGGAATTCTCACTGTCGTGTCCCCAGGACCATGTTCGCAATGTCGTTGTACGCTATTTCTTTCGTGCCGCCAAAATGGTTCGGGCCCGGACGTGGGTCAACCGTTTTTCGATCTCCACCAGGTCGGGGTAGCCTTCCGCATCGAGAATGAACGGATTCAGATCGACGTCGTGAGTGATGGTGAGAACTGGAGTGCCGTCGGGCCGGCGGTCCCGTCTTGAGACACTGACCTGTACGGTCCCGCCGCCCGCGGGCAGCAGCCATTTTTCTTGTGCCGGCGCGAGCACCACGTCGGAGAATCCCGCCGGCAGCTCAACGATGGTGGAGATGCGAAGGCTGTAGTCCACGTCGCGGTAGAACGGGTTCTCGTGACTGTCGGACCGCAAGTTGAACAGATGGCCCAGCGAGCCCGGCAGCTCGAAATACAGGAAATCGCTGTCGCGGACGGCATACCTCGGGACCCGGACGCTGAACGATTCCACGCCCGGGTAGGAATTGAAATCGGTGACCAGGTTACTGTCGGCGACCGCCGCCTGCGCGACCTCCGCCACCAGCTCCTGGTAGTAACGGTTGCGTTCCTCCGGCGGCATCTCTGCGAACATCTTGTGTCGCCCGGCAAACAGGTCGCCGTAGTTCTTCCGCGTGACGGCGATGCGGGCATCGCCCTGCTCCGTCAAGGTGAGCCGATATTCGTACTGCCTCAGATTCTTCTTATCCTGCGCGATGGAGATGATCTGCGGCTCGCCCTGGGTCAGTGACAGGGCCAAGTGCCCGTCGGCCGGCGTGGTCCCCAGCATGGCGTATTGATTCGTATCGTTGAGATAGACATCGGCCGAACTGTTCTGCAGTCGGACCAGCACGCTGCCGAACGCGTAAGCGGCCGGATACCGGGCCTCGAAACGTCTGAGCGGTTCGACCGTCGAGCCGTAGTTGACCAGGACAAACTCCGGGCTGAACCCAACGGCTTTGAGCATGGCGTACAGCAGAACCCCCCGGTCGGTCGTGTTGCCGTAGCCGTCGGCGAGTGTCTGATCGGCCGCAGTGACCGCATCGAGGGGCAAGTCGTCGCACCCCGGCCCGGCGGCCCGGATGTTCCTGACGACGAAGTCGCGGATGGCAATGATCTTCTTCTCCTCGGTCCCCGCCTGCCCGGTGATCTCCCGGGCACGCCGCCCGGCGGCGGTTTGTCCGTCGGCGGCTTTGCGCAGCGCGGCGCGCAACTCCTCAGAATACACCCGCCAGTTCCCGGCGGTGATTCGCAAGACCGGGTTGAAACTATGCAAAGGAGGCAGGAAATCCTCGGGCTTGATGGGCGCCTGGTCCTGCACCGTCCAGTGCCACGTGACCCTCTCGCCCCGGCGTTCCGCGCTCTCGGCAATCACCGGTTTCGCCTGCGACGCCTGCCCTTCGTCAGGTACAATGATCCCGTTGTCATCCTTGACGATTTGCAGAACGAGCGAAACCGGCGCCGTCAGTGTCACGGTTGTCTGCTCAATGGGATCGAAGCCGCGGAACACGCGCGTCACGGCGAAGAACGGGCGATTCCTCTTCACCCGCTCGTACTCGTATTCGATCACGCTGCCGATCTCGACCGCCGGCAGACTGGCTACCAGGGTCCTGGCGGCCGGATAACGTGGGGCCGAGGCGACCCAGCCGGCGTCCATCAGGTTGATCTCCTGCTTGCCGATCTCCTTGGTCTGGTCGCCGTTGGTGACGGTTGCCCGGATCAGGTTCACGTCTTCCCAGACCGGATTGTAGTCCAGCTTCAGCTCGGCGTTGTCTTTCTTGCCTTTGTAGCTGAGAACCTTCTTTTTAACGTGATGCCTTTCCGTCCAGTTGTGGGCGTCGGTCAGGTCGTATTCGACCCGATGGTCGAGGATGACCACATCCGCCTCGGGCAAATTTGCGCTCGTTCGGCGGGCCAGGATGGGCATCTTTCGCTCGTGGTATTCGATCTGCTTGAGACTCTCCTTCAGTTGCAGGTACTGCTGCGGGTCAAACTCCACCACCCTGATGAGGAACTCGCTTTGCCCCTGCATGGAATTCGCCTGATGTTCGAGCCTTCGCTTCCAGGAGATGGTCGCGTCCTCGATGGGTGTGAACTGGGGCAGGGAGACAAACGAACCAAGGGCCGGGTCGACCTGCAGGCTCAGCGTCTCGCGGACACCGCAGGCGAAAGTGGTTTCGAGCGGAAAACGCCGCTTCTGAAGGCCGGTCCGGCCGATGATGAAATTGGCAAGACCCACCTTTGTTCCCACGCTCGGCACCGGCATCATCACGGTACCGCCGTCGCCGATGAGGGTATCTTCGGCGGTAAAGGCCATATGAACGGAGAGGTTCTGCGCGGTATCCTGCACGTCGGCGGGCCGAATCTCGAACTCGGTGAGGACGGCGGTGCTGATGGAGGCTTTCAGAACGCCCTCGAAGAAACGCCGGCGTTCGTCGGGCTTGCTCCTGGCGAAAAGGCCCCGGTAGGCGTTGTCGTTAATGCCGTCGAACTTCAGCTCGGTCCGGGCCGTCAGGTTGCCCCGGGCGTCGACTTGGCCGATAGTCTCAACGAAGACCATATTCTCTTCCGCCGGCACGATGGGCGAGGTTTGCAGCGTCTCGCCCTGCGGGTGCGCGACCAGATAACTGCGGTTGCACAGGTACACCGGCAGCAGGTCCTTCGTCGTTTCGTCGGTGCAGTCCATCAACCGGCATGAGCCGTCCTCATTGCGAACGCATGTAATGGCATGATTGAAGTTGACGACGGGAACCTCGGCGTCTTTCTTCGGGCCGACATCGATGAGCACGGGATACGCCTCGAAGCCCGCCAGGCGCAGCAGGGCCACGAGGAGGGCCGCCTTATCCCGGCACACGCCGTGGCGCTTCTCGAACGTGAAGCGCACGTCGTGGGGCTCCCAGTCGGGAGACTCTTCCTCGATGGTGATCCCCATGTACCGCACCTGCTGGGAGGCCCAACGGAAAATCGCTTCGATCTTCTGCCGACGATCAGTCAGACCCTCCGTGAGCTTATTCACCATCTCCTGCATCTGCGGCGTCGTCGCCTCGAGGTGCGGCCGGCACAGTTGCCAGTACCAACTCGAGATAGCCTTCCAGTCCGGCACCGTGCTGACGAGCAGTCGCTGAACGACCGTATAGGCCGGCGGCATGTCCGGCTCACTGTAGAAACGGGGCACGTCCGAGACCTCCCACCGGTAAACGACGCGCCCGTCGTGCTCCTGTTTCTCGTGTTTGACCGTGCCCGCGACAGGGTCTCTCAGGACAGTGTGGTGCAAAGGCTTGTCTTTCGGCGCGTGGACCTCGTACACGCCGTGCTTGATCGGTGCGGTCGATTCGAACACCTGGAGGTCGTCCCACGTGTCCGGCATATAGCGCTTCATGGTCTCATGACACGTGACGACATGAACGACGTCACCTATCTGCACGTCCGGCACACCCACGCGCAGGACCTTGCTGTTCGGATTGTAGATATTGGCGGATGTCTGGCTGCGGTCGATCATGACCTTACTCTGCTTGTCGATATCCACGGACACGACGGACCCGTCCGGCCGGATGATTTCCAGCAGCGTCACCGTCACGCGGCTATAAGGCAGCAGGTACTGGAACGCGATATCCTGTTGGCCCCGTCGGCCCTTTTCCGTGAGCACTTTCGTGTAGTTGTCCGTCCACGCGACCCCCGTGCCGTCCGGCTCATAGCGGCACAGGGCGAATTCATCGACCTGAACGAGGTCGGCGTTCGGTTCGTCCCGGACCGTTATCCGGTTCGCGGCCTGGAGGACCTGCTCGCGGTCGAGAATCCCCTGCGAATAGTCCTTGTCAAGCTCCGCGACGCCGACGATGCACCAACACGCGACGATTGCAAGGACACATGTAGGGGCGGGTTTCAAAGCCACCCTCATGCCGCTTCTCCGGTCTCTCATTGTTTGACCTTCCGCTCTATGAGTGCGTTCAACGGACAAAGACAATCATGCCAAGGCCAGCGTAATGGCCGCCGCGACGGCTGTCAAGCATGGCGCCAGAGAGTTGTGCAAAGTCGAAGGCGGTGTGCCGAAACGTGGAGGCGAATTCTGTAGGGTGCGTATCACGCACCATGCTACCGTGTCACCAAGGAAAAGGATGGTGCGTGATACGCACCCCACTACGCCGACCACTCTGATTCGGTGAATCAGGGTGGCGGCGGCAAGCGGAGTCTTCGGAGCTTGCCGATGGTGTGGAGTGTAGCCACGAGCCATCGGCAAGCTTGCGCTTGCCGCTGCCACCCGTCGCACCCGTGCGATCAGGTTCGCCGGCGCGGCAGCTCCGTGGTGGGCATTGAATCAGTCGAGATAGGACCATCCCGTCCCGGTCTCCGGGCGGTACCAGAACAGCTTCCAATACTCCCGATCCGTCTGGAATGCGTCGACGGGATCACGAGCGAGGTCGAATTCTGCGGGCAGGACACCGAACCGCTTCATCTCCCGAATGTACTGGCGGTTCGGCTTGAATCCCGCCGTGCCATACCTCGACATTTCGCCGAATGGCCGATTGCGGCCCCGGATATCCGCGAGCAGTGCCTGGTAACCGGCATCCTCGGTTCCTTCGAACCGGTGGGGACAACTGCCCCAGCCGCCCGCCGATTTCGGCAGCGGGCCCAACAACAGGGGCGAATACTCCGGGCGAGACAAGTTCAACAGCACGTGAGCGGAAAAGCGAAGGTCATCTTCGCGGACGATGCGCTCGTACGGAGCAAGCCGCAACGTCTTCACCAGTCCAGACCGTTCCTGCTCCGACATCGCCAGGGGCAGCGGCGGCGCTTGTCTGTTGCGGGCGTGGCACTGTCGGCAGCGCTGGTTCAGGACCGGCGAGGCGAAGGCCGCATGCAGGGACCCTTCGCGGACCTGGTCTTCGTGGTTGCGCAGGGCGGCGTAGGTCCCGGCGTAGGGCGCCCCGCTCTCCAGCCACAGCCAGATCGTCCGCCACTGGTCGGGCTTGAGGGTGACTTCATGGTGAGAACCGTCGGTCTTTTGCATCAGCGCGCTCGCCGATGAGCCAATCGTACGCGGCTTCTGATTGCCGAAGCCGTTGCGGCCGTCCGCGACCTGGCCGGCGGCCAACAGCGTGTAATAGCTGATCGACCAGCACACACCCAGATCGTCCGTCAACACCGCATGCCCTTGTGGGTCTTCATAACTGTGGCATCTGACACAGCGGGCGTTGAGGATCGGCTGGATGTCCCGGCGAAAGTCCAGCACGTCCGGCAGGCCCTGGAACGGCGTGATAGGGCTGGGTGCGCGCCGGGCCGCCAGCGGTGCGACGCGCGCCGCGGAAGTGGGCGTCTGGGTTCGCGGCTCGTGGCATCCGACGCAGCCGAGCACCTCGCCCGGCATCACATTCGTGAAGCTCTGCATCCGCTTGACGGACAGGTCGTTGGCATCGAGCGCGACGAAGAATACCGGTCGGCCGGCGGGCACCTCGAAGTACGCCGAGCCGTCCGATTCCACCGGCACGGTGCCGAGGACCCGTTCGAGCGTGAACGTGCCCAGCCACGAGGTCAGGTCCATGCCGCCGCTGAAGTTCACCGGCTTGGGCAGGATCTCAAGGACCAACAGCCTCTTTATCTCGCCGGGCCGGACGCCCTCCATGTTTCGGCCGCTGTAAACGTCCGCCAGGAGCATCCGGCCGGTAGCTTCGCCGGGGCTCGTACGGTCGGCCAGGACCCTCTCCCGTGGGCGCGGCCGCACCGGAATCGGCTCGTGCACGTTGGCGCTGCCCTTATATGTCACTACGGGCGTGAGATTGCCGTCGTAGGTCCCGAGGAGCACCTGCTTTTGCGCGGCCACCATAAAGGAAGCTGTGTCAACAGGTGCGGGATCGGTGCACCCCCATTTCTTCGCGATCCGCCGGCAGCCGCGCCCGTCGTCCGGGCCATACTGGGCGGCGATGGTGCAGACGTACCCGCGATGGTCCGTACTGCCGTGGCCCGGCGAATCAATCAGCAGCAGCTTGTCGCTGCCGGGAATCGGCTCGGCGTCGATGTAAAGGGGATAATGCTGCTGATTGCCGAAGCAGGCCGTTACGGCGGTCCCGTCCGGGTTCATAGTCCAGAGCTGGTGGTATCCGACCTGGGAACGGTCGACATACTCCCAGCGCGTGTAGAGGATTCGCCCGTCCGGCAGCACGAATGGCGTGTTGTCGTGCTCGAGATTGAACGATAGCGGACGGATATTCCCGCCCCGCCGGTCGCAACGAAACAGGGTGCCGACCTGCGTCATCCAGCAGCCGACCCACCGTTTGCTCCGCGTCGAGACGAAGACGATGTCGTCGTCGGGCAGATAGATCGCTTCATAGTCGTCGTACGGCCCCTGCGTGACCCGCCGCAGCCCGGTGCCGTCGACCTGGATCTCGTGAAGATTGTAGTAGTCGCTCCCTGCCCGGCGGTATGAGAACAGGACAGTCCGGCCGTCATAGTGGACATGCGGGTCCCGCACGCTCCCGCCGCCGGCGTCGAGCAGGACGTTGACCGCGCCCGTGGCGGTATTCAGCAGGTACAAGCCGCTCTCATCCGGCTTGCCGTTACCGGCGTAGGCCTTGTGATTCTCATCATCGCAGTAGTACCCTATATTCGCATACCAGTGCGGGTCATCGTAACCCAGCCGGGTCGCGAAAACCACTTGGCCGACGCCTAACTGAGCCAGCTTCTCGGCACCCTTCTCAACCTGAAAAAGCCGCCCCTCAGCAGGAGAGGGCTGGCCGCCCGCAGTCCCACAGCACAACCAGAGCATGACAATCAGGACAGACATGGGCTGTCTGACGCGGTATATCCCGCTGTTCACTCGATGTGCTGCCATCGTGCTCTCCTCGCCGCAGGAGCGAATCATCATTCGCCCCTACCCATGTCACCGATGCCCTGCTCTCCCCAATTTGCAGAATAAGGCGCCACCGCACCGTTGTCAAGCAGACGCTAAGCGGGATAGCCCACGGTCTGTGCGAAGAGGACCCGCTGGTCCGGACGCAACTTGAACTCCCGGGCGGTGTTGTCCTTGTCGCAATTGTGGAACCAGGCGGCGAGACCCTGCGAGGCGGCAAACAAATAGACGTTCGCGGCAATCAGACCCGTCGCGCAATAGTAATACGACTTCTGAATCTCCGGCTCGTTGATCCTTCTGTCGGGGTTCCCTTCCAGCACGTAGCGGGTGAGGTCCACGACATAGAAGATGTTCACCGGGGCCGTCGCCGCTCTGCCCCGGCCGGACCGCGCGCGAAAGTCGCCCGCCACGACCGGGGTCAGACGGTGCGGCACCGCCTCATAGAGATAGACTCCCTCAGGCAAAGTCACATACAGGTCGATTTCCTGCGAGTTACTGGCCGAGGGCGCGGTTCTGCCCCGCTTGCCGAAGGACGCCTTCTCCCGGTTCACACCGAACGCCGCCCACAGGAGGTTCGACAACACCTGCGGCGGCAACTCTTGAGCACCGATGTTGCGATTCGTCCGCCTTTCCCTCAAGGCCGCCAGCACGGACTTGCCGCCCTCCGTCTCGGGCTTCAAAAGCGTGATCGGTTGCAGGTCCCGGGTCGAGCGGGAGGCTGTGCTCGTCGCGCCGGATTCTGCCGCAGCCGGACCGGCCAGCACAGCCAGGGCCGGCAGACCCTTCATGAATGTTCTGCGATTCATCTGGTTCTCCAATCCTGTGTTCGCCATACAAAGGCACATGAAACTCACAGCGCAGACTCTCAGAAGCTCCCGCGCTTCTCACCTGCAAATGATACCCGAGGTGTCTCTAAATTCAATGGCGGAGACAGTCTCCTGGGGCACTATATACGTTCTCTGATGACAAGAACGCTGCGACGGCCGCAAGACGTAGGCGCGCGCGTAAAGGCCGGCTGCGGGATTTCGGAAAAGCCTATTTATCCAAGGGCGGCGG
>CAYFUB010000526.1:0-19975 GCA_964346195.1 uncultured Pirellulales bacterium | reverse complement strand
TGCTGCCGGGCGAGCGTTTCTTTACTTGCTGCTCCAGGGCGCGCAAAGCCTTGTCGTCTGCTTCCGGGGCGTGGTGGCCCAGGAGCACGCGCTTGACGCCCGCAGACGCCGCAATCTCGAGGCAGTCCTGCCAGCTACTGTGTCCCCACCCGGCAAAGGCCTCTTCGTTTTCGCGGGCGAAATGCGCGTCGATGGCGAGCATGTCGGCCGGCCGCGGCTCGCGGCACAAGGTCATGAACGCCGTCTCCTGCGTGGCTGTCCGATCGCGCCATTCGAGATCGGTGGCGAACACCAGCGCGACGCCGGCGCCAATGTCGTCAATACGGTAGGCCAGACACCCACCCGGATGCGGCATCGGACATCCTCGTATCCGTAAATGCCCGAGCAAGTCGTAGGGTGCGTACCACGCACCGCCTTGCCCGGCGTGAGAGGCAATGGTGCGTGATACGCACCCTACATGCGCAATCTCGGCGAACTCCAAGCGCGCGCTCATCTGCTCCCAGGATATCGGCCAATACGGCGGGGCGAGCAGCCGCGTCACGGCGTCGCGAACACCACCATCTGCGAAGGCCGGTCCCACGAACTTGAAAGACCAGTCCGGCTGGTAGAACAGAGGGTTCATTGTCAGCCCGGCCACATGGTCGAGATGATAGTGCGAGAACAGCACTGTCACCTCGCCCGGCCCCGTCTCGGCCAGTTGGCGGGCGACGGCGTGCGTTCCGGTCCCGGCGTCGAGCACCAGCCGTTCGCCGTGTGAGCCGACGAGCAACAGCGAGGTCGTATCGCCGCCGAATTCCTCGAAGGCACACCCGGTGACCGGCCGGCTCCCGCGCATTCCGCCGATGAAAAGCCGCAGGCTCATTTCTCCGTCAGCCCCCATACCCCATCCCACGACGCCGGCGGATGGTCACACAATTCCGCGCAGCGCCAGGCATAACCCCGCGCGGCCGGGTCGTCCGGCAGTTGCTGGAAAACCTCTCTCGCCTTCGCAAAATCGCCCTCGTGGAAATGGGCCAGCCCGGCGGCAAAGGTATCCCAGCCGGCCGGCGCGGCATCCGTCGCGAATCCCGTCAGCTCGTACACCGCCACAGCGGTCTTGCGGCCTACGACGCGCAGGTCCGCCAGCTTGCGGCCCGTGAACTGGGCCGAGGCCAGTTGCCAGGTGCTTCCGGAGACCATAACCTCCGTGCCGAACGCTTTGTTGGCGCCCTCCAGACGGGATGCCAGGTTCGCTGCGTCTCCCAGAATCGTGTAGTTGAAGCGTTTGCGCGATCCCATGTTGCCCACGACGACGTCGCCGGTATTGAGCCCCACCCTCATCCGCAGCGCCGCCCCGGTACGCTGCTGATACGTGTCTCGCAGCTCAGCCAGGCGCCGCTGACAGCGCAGCGCCGCCCGGCAGGCGCGCACGGCGTGGTTCGATTGCTCCAACGGCGCGTTCCAGAACGCAATGATGGCATCGCCCTCGTACTTGTCAAGCGTGCCGCCCTCGTCCAGGATAATGTCCGTCATCTCGCTGAGGTAGTCGTTGAGCAGGGCGGTCAGCTCGACCGGGCCCAGTTTCTCGGAGAACGTCGAAAACCCGGCCAGGTCTGTGAACATGATCGTCAGTTCGCGTTTTTCGCCGCCGAGTTGAAGATGCTTGGGGTCCCGGATGATTTTCTCGATCACCTCGCCACTGAGGTAGTGGCGGAACGCCTGTTTGATGAACGCCTTCTGGCGCCCCTCCGTCCAGTAGTTTGCGGCCAGCGCGCCGACCATGCCCAGCGCCGAGGCACTTGCCTGGGTGACGACCGGCCACCATTGTCCTTTGGCATAGGCGGCAAACCCGATGACGATCGGCGCCGCCAGCCAGGCAAGGGCCAGCGGTCCCGCCTGCCACCATTTGCCGCCGTAGGTGAGGGAGATGGCGGCGGCGACGGCCATTGCCATCACGCCCAGAATTACCGCGGGCACGGCCGCCTCGGCGATGAAGGAATCGGTGAGCAGGTTGTCGACGAACGTCGCATGCAGGACGACGCCGGGACATTTCGGGTTGACCGGGACCGGCCGCAGGTCCAACAGGGCCGGGGCGCTGCATCCCAAGAAGACGTAGCAGTCCTTGAAAGTCTCCGGCGACAGGGGAGGGGTTTCGCCGTCGCGCAATCGAAGCTCCGACTGGATGACTGCCGCCGCAGAAACCGCTTCCGGCAAACCGTCGCGGCCCTTGAAGCGAAGGATGACGTTGCCCTGCCGGTCCAGAGGAACAACCTTGCTGCCCACCCGCAGGTTACGACCCGATACCGTGACAGACGCGGATTCCATGTCCGCCGTCAACCACGCTGCGAACCCGAGCGCCGGGATATCGGTCTTGTCGAAACGGCAGAAGGGCGCAAGCCGCCGGAACACGCCGTCGGCATCCGGCACACCTTTGGCGTGCCCCGTTGCCGCCGCCCCGGCGGCCACCTCCGGCACCGGGAACAGCAAATGGGCGGACTCCACCAAGGCGGGCATATCGACCCTGCAGTTCGGGCGCGGCATGTACTCGGGCCATGTGTTCGTGCTCCCACCCGGCATAAGAGCCAAAACCGCCGGTGGACCGGCCTTCAGGGCTTGCCCCATCGTTTCGTCGTCCGCCACGCCGTAGACCGAGGGCTCGGTGAAGAGCAGGTCAAGGGAAAGTGCCCGAGCGCCGGCCCGCGCGCAGAACGCCGAGATCGCACCATACACCTCACGCGGCCAGGGCCAGCCCCAGGCGTTCTCACGTTGCGCCCAGTCCAGACTGGCCTGGTCCAGCAGAATCAGCTTGACCTTGGGCGAAGGGGTCTCACGCTCCGAGAAGAAGCGGGCGCGCCACGTCCACGTCGGGGCCTCCCAGGATTTGAGCCAGCCCAGCCGTCCGAGCAGTAGGGCGATCGCCCCGGCAATCAAGCCGATCATCGTTCCACGCAGCCATTTACCGCCATGCTTGGACATGCATTTCTTCCGCCTGCGGGGTCTACTTGCCGGCAACAATCGACTGCATGGCCGCGGAGAATCGCTGCTGCCGGACCGCGTCAGGGGCCGGCTCCGCATCCCCGACCATCGCGCGAAGTGCGTCGGCACGGCTGCGCGCCGAGGGATGCGTTTTGGCGAACCCAAGCCCGCCCGCATCGGTCAGCCGCTCGTTCATGCGGAGCAGCATCGTGATCATCGCCGTCTCCGGGTAGCCGGCACGCCGAAGAAGTTTCACGGCGGCCGTGTCCGCACTGCGCTCCTGCTGGCGCGAGTAGCCGCTGGTCGTGAGGGTCATCACCACGTCGCTGACTGACCCTTCGAACTCGCGCGTCAGCGACGCCAGCTCCTCGCCGCCGAACTGCTTGGCGGACTCCGCGCCGATAATCGTGAACGCCTCGGTCAGACGGCCCTGCTTGATCGCGCTGAGCCCGTGTTTCTGCTCGACGTGGCAGATCTCGTGGGCCAGCACGGCGGCCAGCTCATCCTCGTTCCGGCAGCAGTGTACCATCCCGCGCGTCACCAGGATCAACCCGCCCGGCGCCGCAAAGGCGTTGATTTCGTCGGAGTCCAGTAGCAGGAAGTGGTAGCCACCGAACGTCTCAGGACGCTCGGAGAAGGCGGCCAACGACTGGCCGAGCAGGTTCAGGTAGGCGTTGGCCGGGGGCTGGTCCAGCGGCGGGTAGGTCTGGAACACCTGCGCCGCCACGGCACGGCCGATATAGTACTCCTGTTCCGGCGTCAGGTCCTGCCACGTCTTTTCCACAGCCCGCGCACCACGTTTGATCGATTCCGCCTCCGAGTCGGTGATCACGCCGGTTGCCCTGGCGATCTCGGCGCCCGCTTCGCCGACTCCCTCGCAACCGCAGGAAAACATCGCCAACGACAGGCCCAACAGAACAGACGCGCAGTGCATAAGGGGTGGCATCGTCAAACGCAGCTTGGCGATGGGTCTGTGGCAGTGCGAAGGACCATCGCCAAGGCCTTTGGCCTTGACGCTGCCACCCACCGAGCCAAATCGTAAATCGTCAATCATAGATGAAAGACTCCTCATTGGGCACCTCCCGGCAGATTGCCCTGGGCCCGGAACTTCATAATCTGGTCCGCGCTGACCTCGAACGCCGACATCCGGTCCACCCAGGTATAGTCGAGCTTCCCTTCTCTCCTGAGCTTCGCCTCGACCTGCTCGTTGAAGCCTTTGCCCGCCAAGGCGACTTCATCGGACGAGACCCCGGTGGCTGCATCGGTCGTCCCCGCCCGCATGGCGATGGGTTTCGTGGAGAGCGCCGACTCGTGCAGCCAGCCCGTCTTGCCGTCCGCCGTGGTCACCGGATACCAGCCCTTTTGCAGCGCCCCGGCCTGGACCACCGCGCCGTATTCCACCGTGGCGACGGCGCTGCCTAGTTGTGAAGGAGTCGCTCGCACCTTGCCGGTTCGCACCTGAACGCTCATCGGCGCCGCGAGTGCCACGCCTGCCGAGACCGCCAGCAGCAGCACAAGAACTCTGGTCTTCATGCCATTTGCCTCCCAAGAAGGGGCCCCCGATGCGGACCATCGTATCAGGGGACTCCAACCATATTGCATTCCCACTGTTCGAGAGCCCGAACGTGCCTCGGACAGCACTGGGCACAACAGTGGGCCCGGAAGGATTCGAACCTTCGACCAAGAGATTATGAGTCTCCTGCTCTACCGCTGAGCTACGAGCCCGTCATCAACAGCCTGGACGAACCATGCGCCTAATAAGTCAGTGTACCGGCTGGTATGGGTGGCTGCAAGCCTTTTCATCGGCAGCCATGGCAGCCGTTGACCCGGGGCCTCGCTCCATCGGTTGGCTTCCCAGGGTCCTTCGTCCGAGTTGTTGACTTTGCCGGCCGTCCGGCGTATAGGTGGTACAAGGAGGTTTGAGAAATGGGCAAAGTACATGGGCACATCCCGACCATGCGGGCGATCCTGCATTGCGTTCTGACATTTCTGCTTGTCGGTCCGGCCTGCAGCAAGTCGGATGGCGAGGCGGCTGCGGGCCGAGACGGCCTGCAGAGGCAATGGACCAAGATCGAGCTGATCGGGCGGTATTCGTTCCAGGGAGACGTTGTCGAGGACCAGGACCTTAGTGGCCTGGCCTGCATCTCGGACAGATATGGCCTCGTGGGCGCCGATGAGGCCCACGCGGTGCAGGCGCTCGAGTTGTCACGGGATACCCGCAGCCTGCGGGTGGTCGAGACAGTCTCGCTTTTGCAGTCCGGGGACGAGATCGATATCGAGGGGATCGCGGCGGAAGGGGACCGCTACTATATCACCGGCTCCCACGGCGTGTCGAAAAAGCAGGGCGAGCGGCAGGGCAACCGCTACAGCATCTTTCGCCTGAAGGTGGACCCGGCGAGCGGGACGCCGGCCGGAGTCTCGATCGCAGGCGTCCGCGTGCCGGCTTCGCTGGAGGTGGCGAGTTTGGCCGGCGTCCTGCGCGCGGACCCGGTTCTGGGCGAGTACTTCGGCAAACCCCTCCAGCACAAGGGCGTCAACATCGAGGGGCTGGCGGCGCGAAATGGGCGGCTCTTCGTCGGATTCCGCAATCCCAACCTGAACGGCTATGCCTTTGTCATGGAGATTTCTGCGGATGACGTCTTCGGGCGAAAGCCGCAGCCGCAGTATACGCTGCACCGGCTCCGTCTGGGCGACGGCCTCGGGATACGGGAAATCGTCGCCGCCAGGTCGTCATTCCTCATCATCGCCGGCAATGCGGGCTCCGAACCGTCGGAGAAATACGTCGAGGCCGAGGACTACCAGGAAGACCGCGATTTTTACCTGTTCAGTTGGGACGGAAAAGGGCCCGACGTTCACAGGATTGGACAGATACCGCAGGTCAGCGGCAAGGCCGAGGCCATGACGATACTGGAAGAGGCCGCGGACCATCTGACGGTCCTGATCCTGTTTGACGGCCCCAGGCAGGGCCGACCTTCCGTGTATCGCATCCAGTGAACCGAGCGCTGGTTCTGGAGTTCGATGCGCGAAACAACGCGTTCACGGCAACCGCAACGAACTCCGGCTTGAGGTTCATAGTGCGAGCCGCTCTTCAGGGCTGGGCGGCGCGCAGCGGCAGCAACCTTCACCTCCTGCATGGCTGCGCGTGGTACAACGTCCCGGACCCGCTCTACGTCCGCGACAGCGTGCCGCTGAGCCACGCCCGGGCACGGACGCCATTGCATCGGCACAAGATTCGCAAACCGGCACCACTTCGAGATTGTGGAACGGAAGGATTGGCGGACCACAGCGAGAATTGATTCCCCTGAGAGCCGGGGTATTCACTGGGGAATCGGTTCCGTTCCGGCGCCTTGACAAACACGGCAGCCCAAAACGTCGTATTTGCGAATGGCGGCCTCCAGGCTGCGCTCGTCGGCACGTGTTCCTGATACAGCCTGATACAGCAAAATCATACGGTCGGCAGCATGAGGTGAGGCGTATGGCATACGACGTGAAAGCGATCCGCGAAGACGACTATTTGCACGCCATTGTCACCGGAGACAACACTCCGGCGGATGTGGCCGCCTACTTGGGCCAGGTGCGCAAAATCTGTGCAGAGTCCGGGCTGTCGAAGGTGCTGATCGAGGAGAACCTTGCCGGCCCCCGGCTTGATACGGTCGATGTCTACGATGTGGTCGTTGCAGCCAGCGTAGACGTCGCTCCTGCAATTCGGCAGGTAGCCTTTGTGGATACGAACCCGGAGCACGATTTCGCAAACATAAAGTTCGGCGAGACGGTCGCGGTCAACCGGGGAGTGAATGCGAAAGTCTTTCGCGACGTGCCTTCGGCCGTGGAATGGATTCGCAGGCGGTGGAACAGCTTCGCATACGGCCCCTCAGCACCGCATTTCGCCGTTCCCGGGACCAGACAATTACGAGCGAGACGAAGGGACCTTAAACGCGACACCTCAGGTTTGGGAACCCAAGCAATCAAACAGTCGCACGATTTCTGAAATACGGTACTCAGTTGACTCTGTGGGTGCAGATGAATTTCCAATCGAGTTCCAGGCCCATGCCGGGGGTCGGCGGGATGGCTACATAGCCTTGGTCGTCGAGGGCGGGCTCAGGGGTGATCCTGCCGGGCAGGGTCCGGGTCTGCTGAAACAGCGCCGACGCAGAATCCTGCATCTCTACATACTTGATGAGTGATTCTGACGTCGCGCCAATCAATTGCAGGTGCGGATAGGAGGCAGGTCCAAGGTCGTGCAATTCGAGGCGGATGCCGGCGGTCTCACAGGCCAGAGCCAACTCCAGACAGGCCGTGAAGCCGCCAAGCTGCACGTCTATGCGACCGATATCGCAAGCCTTCAAGGTAACCCAGTTCACACGAGCCGGATAGGAATCCGGGTGGGTCTCAGGTGCGCAGATCGGGGTCTTCAACTCGCTGGCCAGGTTCCTGTATTCTTCCTGCCAGTCTTCGCTTTCGGGCATGGGAGATTCGTACCACTCGTACCCGAGGTCGTCGAGCAGCCGCCCGACCCGAAGGGCCTCATCATAGGTGTACGTGCGGAAGTTGTCGGCCATGCACGGATAATCCGGCCCCACCGCCTCACGGACGGCCCGATAAACGGCCATATCCCGATCCGGGAATCCAGCATCGATGAAGCCATTGCGGCCTGCACTCCATTCGATATGGGGGTGGACCTTGCACCCGTGGACTCCTTTCTCTTTGCACGCCAGGGCATATTCGGCGTATTTGCCGGGGTCGCCCAGGTTGAAGCCGGAGGTCGCGTATGCCTTGGCTTTCTCTCGTTGCGTGCCCAGCAGGGCGTGGACCGGCTGGCCCGCGATCCGGCCCTGCAGGTCCCACAGGGCGACGTCGATGATTCCCAGCGTGTCGAGCGGCAGGCCTTGCTCGTAGAACTCCCGCCAGACGGCGCTGCGCTGAGCCAATTCGCGCCCCAGCAGCGTGTTTCTGATGAAACCGGCGGTGTCAAAATCGGGCATGGCCCAGGCGGGGGCCTCGGCCCAGCCTTGAATCCCGGAGGCCGTCGAGATTCGGACGGCGCAGCGATGCTCGGGGTCACCGCCCGGGACACACCGGCCCGTCTCATAAACGAACCACTCGATTCTCGAAATCACGGCATTCTCGCTGACGTCCAGCAGGACGAGAGTCCTGGCCGCGGCCCAGTTGCCCAGGGTCGCTGTGACTCCGGCGATTTTGAGAAAGGACCGTCGATTCATGCCTTCGTGACTCCGATTCAGGACCACTGTCCGGTCCGATACTGCACAATTGCGGTTCGCCATCGAACCCACCCCAACGGAGACGTAGGATTTCACGTCTATCCACTTTGATTATACCAAAGGAGTGACGCGGATTCAAGGATCCGGTTGCCCGTCCAGGGAAATTCCATCCTGCCAGAGGGGCACTTTCCGGGGCCACCGAGACGCCGAGGCATAGCTGATGTTGGCGCCTGCCGACTCTCAGGTCCGCAACGGCGTCAGGACGACATCGTGACTCGGAGAGAGATTCGTGCCGCAACGGGACCTGAGGTTGTCCAGGACATTCATGAAATTGATGTAGGAGTCATAGGGGGAGTCATAGGGATTGAAGTACTTGTGTACGTCCCCGTCGGCAAACCACTTTGTGCACATATAGTAGAAATGATCGGAAGTCTGGAGCTTGCGCCAACTGGCAAGTACATCCGGATCGCCCGATTCCTTCACCACTGTTTCCATATTATAGAGTTCGGTGATGGCGTTGTGCTGCATGGGGTTTCCGAGCCAGGCTGAGAGATCGCGCTCGATGTCGGCCCAACTGACGAAGTACGGCACATCGACCACGTCCACGGGCTCGTAGGCGTCGGCCACCTCGCCGGGCGTCTTGAAATCGTTGTCCGGGTGTTTGAGAATCTCGGCCGGCAAGCGACGCAGGAACTCGAAAATCCCGGTGTCCTCCCACTGATGCTCCCCGAAGGTCTCGTAGTCCACGAAGAGGTTGACGACGTATCCATTGCCATTGACGGCGCTGATCCAGTGGCCGAACTTCTCAGCCCGCAACGGCCACTCACGCCAGTCCCGGTTGGAGAAGCGGAAGGCGACGTCGTCGCTGAGCCGGTAGTTTTTGAGCAGCAGCTTCAGGTTACGGGTGTTCGGGGGCCGGTAGACGTAATTGGGGCTTCGATATCCGAGGATGTGGTCGGCGCCCTCGGCCAGGATTGCCTCGAAGCCGCCAATCTGCTCGACCGCTTCCGCCAGGGCGTTGCTGTAGACCAGCTCGGTGTTCCTGAATACCCGCGGCGTTTGGCCGAAGGTATCCTGAACCAGGCTTCTGTGGGCGTTGATTTGGTCAACGAACTCATTGGCCGAGTACAGGAAGCTGAGGCTGTGGTAGTAGGTCTCCGCCAGGAACTCGACGCAGCCCGTGGCGGCGAGTTCCTGAAAACTCGCCAGGACCTCGGGTGCATACTGCCTGAACTGTTCGATAATGACCCCGGTGAGGCTGAAGGCCACCTTGAATTGGCCGTCGTGCTGCCGTATCAGGTCCAGAAGCACACGGTTGGTGGGCAGATAGCACTTGTTGGCAACCTTGCGGCAGACCTGGGCGTTTTTGAACTCGTCGAAGTAGTCAGTGCCGTTGTCGAAAATCGTATAATGTCGCAGGCGAAAAGGCTGATGAACCTGGAAGTAGAAACAGATCGAAGCCATGAAAGAAAACCCCTGGACCTGTCATTGGCCATCTGTAAATGGTAAATGGCAAATCGTAAGTGGCAAGTCGCCAAGAATCAGGCAAAGCGCAGCACCCTCTGATAGATGTCATGGACCCGTGCCGCGGAATCCTCCCAGCGGAACCGGAAGGCCTCCCGGCGGCCGTTGGTGCGAAGCGCCTCCTGCAGGGGCGGGTGCCGCAGGACAGCCACGATCTTGTTGGCCATCTCGTTGATGTCCCAGAAATCGACCTTCAGCGCGTTGCGAAAGGCCTCCGCGATGCCACTGGTCTTGCTGACCAGTACCGGCACGTTGTGACGCAGAGCCTCCAGCGGTGCGATGCCAAACGGCTCGGAGACCGAGGGCATCACGTACAGATCGGCCATGCGGTAGGCCCGGTCCACGTCGGCGCCGCGCAGGAAGCGGGTGAAAAAGACGCGGTGCCCGATGCCCAGCCAGGCGGCCTGCTCAATGGTCCCGTACAACTTGTCGCCGTCGCCGGCCATGATGAACTTCACGTTTTTCACTTTCTCCAGGACTCTCTTGGCGGCGTAGAGGAAGTACTCGGGTCCCTTCTGCATCGTGATGCGCCCGAGGAACAGCACGACCTTGTCCCTGGCCGCGGACCAGGACCGTTGCGGAGGTTCCGCGGCGTCGGAAAGATCGACGCCGTTGTAAACAACCTCCACCTTCTC
This sequence comes from uncultured Pirellulales bacterium, assembly GCA_964346195.1. Classification (GTDB taxonomy): domain Bacteria; phylum Planctomycetota; class Phycisphaerae; order Sedimentisphaerales; family Anaerobacaceae; genus PLanc-01. The sequence continues at coordinate 9,642 of CAYFUB010000526.1, read as the reverse complement.
CGGTGGCACCGCATAACGATTCACGACGATGTTGCGGGTATAATTGCTGACGGTGATCACTCTGGCGGCCGCGTGCATGCCGTGCCGCTCGATGTCGTAAACGTACTGATTGACGTGCTCGCCGCTGCGGTCGAACTCGGTCGAGTGAATCTGCACGACCAGCGGTTTGCCGCTGCCGGACGCCAGCGCGACCCCCGCCGGAAAGGTCATCCAGTCGTGGGCGTGTATTACGTCGAATTCCTCGGATTCCGCGACCCGCAGCGCGCGCAGGGCATAGCGTTGGACTTCCTCGTGGATGTTGGGGCCGTAAGGCGCCGGGCCTTCGGACAGCATCCCGCGCAGCTCGGCTTCGCTTGCACTGAGGCGGCGCCCGGATTGGGAGGGGCCGTACCGGCCGTAGGCCCTGAGACTCGACGGGACCGGTCGCAGTCGGACGTTGGGCAAGCCATACTCGATGAGCTCGTAAACCTCTCCCGGATTGCCGGCGCCGAATCGGACCGGATTCATTCTGGGCAAGAGGAAGGTGACATCCATTCCCATGCGGCCCATGGCCTTCGTCAACTCGTAACACGCCGTACCGAGGCCGCCGCTGATGAACGGCGGGAACTCCCAGCCGAGCATGATGGTCTTGATCTTCATCGGTAGTTTCTCCCTGCCCCGTGAGACGAATACCCGACTCATCCGTCAGATCTGTCCGGCCCCTGAACGCATCTGCGAGTTCCCGCCGCAAGAACCCGTGCTCCGGCGCTGGTCAGCGCGGATACACCAAGAATCCTCAGCAACGCGAACTCCGCCAAGAGATTCACTCGCATCACCCTACGTTCCTTCAAAACGTCTCAGGCCACGACCGGACGTGTATTCCTCTCGCCTCGGCGGGGCATCTGTCAAGCCAGTTGTCCTTATCAGCGCACTCGTTTCGACGCAACGGCCCAGACACGGGTGGGGACTCGATTTCCATGCCGTCCTTTGTCCCAAGCCTGCTCGGCTTGTGCCTAATCCCGCTCGGATACGCCACAATCCGTGATTCTCCCACCTCCTGGTCGGCATTCCGGCGCCTTGATTCCACGACGATTCTGCACTCCTGTGAGTTGACCGTTACAAACAGTATAAAGAACAAGCTATCCAAAAGTGCAGCGCAAAGAATAGGGGAACTCCTGAATCTCCTCTGGGGCAAAGCCGCAATTACGGTTTCCGAACCATCGTTTCGGACCGCGTATTAGTAGAAGCGCGAAACGTTGTCGGGGTATATGTCGGCGCCGTGCGGTTTGTCCGATTGGCATGAAGGAGCGAAACATGGGTAAGAAGATACACGAAATCCTTGGGCCCGATGCGGATGAGTTGTTGAATCACCGATGCAGGACCATCTCGAAGGAGATGCTGCACCTGCCGGGTCCGGGGTTTGTCGATGAGGTCGTTGCGGCCTCCGACAGGTCGGCACGCGTTCTCAGGAACCTGCAGTCGCTGTTCCGTCACGGCCGCCTGGCGGGAACGGGGTATGTGTCCATCCTGCCGGTGGACCAGGGCATCGAGCATTCCGCCGGCGCTTCGTTTGCCCCGAATCCCATCTACTTCGACCCGGAGAATATCGTCAAGCTGGCCGTCGAGGGTCAGTGCAACGCTGTGGCCTCTACGCTCGGGGTACTCGGCGCGGTCTCCCGCAAGTACGCGCACAGGATTCCGTTCATTGTCAAAATCAACCACAACGAGTTGCTGAGTTACCCCAATACGTACGACCAGCGTCTGTTTGCCTCGGTGGAGCGGGCCTTCGAGCTGGGGGCGGCCGCGGTCGGCGCCACCGTCTATTATGGCTCACAGGAATCACGGCGGCAGATCGAGGAGATCTCCGCGGCGTTCGAGCGGGCGCACGAGTTGGGCATGTTCACCGTGCTTTGGGCGTATCTGCGCAACGAGCGCTTCAAGAAAGACGGCGTGAACTACGAGACCGCCGCCGACCTGACCGGCCAGGCCAATCATCTGGCCGTAACCATCGAGGCGGATATCGTCAAACAAAAGCAGCCCACGAACAACGGCGGCTATCAGGCGCTGAACTTCGGCAGGACGCATCCGGACGTGTATAGCAAGCTCACCTCCGATCACCCGATCGACCTGACGCGCTACCAGGTGGTGAACTGCTACATGGGCAGGGTCCCGCTGATCAACTCCGGCGGCCCTTCCAGCAGGAACGACCTGGAGCAGGTGGTCAAGACGGCGGTGATCAACAAGCGCGCCGGCGGCACCGGCCTGATCACCGGCCGAAAAGCCTTCCAAAGGCCGATGAAAGAAGGGGTCGAGCTGTTCCACGCCGTCCAGGACGTGTACCTTGACAATGACGTCACCGTCGCTTGATACGGCTCACTCACTCGCCCTCAAGATCGATCTTGAGGTTCAGGAACTTGAGCATGTCCTTGAGCGTGATGACGCCGACCAGGCGCTCCCCTTCGACCACCATGAGCCGGCTGTTGCTGGTGCGGTTCATGATGGACAGGGCCTTCATGGCGTCGGTATCGGGCGCGATGGTGGTCTCACGAGAGCACGGCACAAGCACCTCCTGGACGCGGCGGCGGTCCCACTCCTCCCGGGGTATACCCTTGATGCGCGCGGACGTGATGCAACCCTCCAGCGCGCCGTTGCTGGCGACGGGAAACATCTTGTAGTGGTACCGGTAGAAGTAATCGTTCACGAGCTCACTGACCGAAATCGACGGCGGAACCGTGACGGGGTTTCTCTCCATGAAGCGGGAGATAGGCTCCCCGCCCAGGGCCCTGCGAATGAGAACCTGGCGATACGACATCTGGGCGGCCCCGCGGATGAACATGCCGATCAGGAAGTACCAGATACCGGCGATGAAGCCGCCGGAGATGAAGGTTACCAGCCCCAGGACGATCAGGAGCAGGCCGAACCCGGAGCCGACCGCCGAGGCGATGCGTGTGGACCAGCGCAGGTCTCCCTTGACCGCCCAGAGGATCGAGCGAAGCACCCTGCCGCCGTCGAGCGGAAACGCCGGCAGCATGTTGAAAACGGCCAGGATCAGATTCAGCCAGCCCAGGTACTGCAAGACGCCGCCCACCGGCTCCGACCAGTTGGCCGCCGCCACACCCCAGTAGATCAGAAGGAAGATGATGCCCAGAGCGACGCTCGAGATCGGGCCGGCGATGGCCATGAGCAACTCGGTTTTGGCGTTGGCCGGCTCATCTTCCATTTCGGCGACGCCCCCGAAAATGAACAGGGTAATCCCCTTCATGGGCAGCCCGTACTGCCGGGCGACTATCGAGTGCCAGAACTCGTGGAAGACGATGGAAAGGAACAGACCAAGCGCCCCGGCCACACCCATCCACCAGTAGGTGGCCGTCGAGTATCCCTTGAAGTAGGCCGGAAACAGACCCGCTGCCAGCGACCACGTCACGAGGACCGCCAGGAAAATCCACGTGAGGTCTATGCCCACGTCGAACCCGAAGATGGTAAACAGGTGTATCTTTCTTCCAAACATCTCAGTTTCTCCTAATGGTATCCATACTACTGTAGTGCGATACACGGCCTCCGGACGTAAGGATAGTCCTTGGTTGAAACCCTACAATCCCTTAAGCACGCGGGAGGATTCGACTTTCCTCTTGCGGGCGAGGCGGGAATCGTATTAGATAAGGGGTGATGAACATGAAAGAACAAGAATAGGAGGTAGCATTCATGTTTGAGACACTGGATAAAATGATGTTGGCCGGCTTGGGTGCACTGACGATGACGCGAGAGCGGGCGGAGAAGATTTTCGACGACTACGTCAGCCGGGGGCAGGCCGTACGCGAAGCCCGCGGCGGCTTTGTGAAGGAAGTGATGGATAGCGCGGAAAGGACCCGGCTGGAACTCCAGCGGCTGGTCTCCGATCAGGTTCGGCAGACGGTAAGCAATATGCATCTGGCGACCAGCGACGACGTTCAGCGTATCGAGCTGAAAATCGACCAGTTGCTGGCGCGGAACACGGCGGAGTAGCAACGGTTGGGTCTGTGGCAGTCTGGTTTCAGGAGCCGGCTATATCGGCTGCGGCGGTATCGGCACATTATCGGCGTGCTGACGAAGTACGGCTTTGAGGAAGTGGCCGATGCGCTCAGGGCCAGGGTCGTGATCCGCCTGGGCGAGAGGATAGCCCCCATGCGGGTCAAGCGCATCGCCGAGGGTCCGACCCGCCCGGAGCGGATTCGGCTGGCGATCGAGGAGCTTGGTCCCACGTTCATCAAGTTCGGGCAACTGCTGAGCACGAGGCCCGACGTCGTGCCGCCCGAATACATCGGCGAGCTCGAGCGTCTGCAGGACCAGGTCAAACCGGACGACCCCCAACGCATCCGCGCCGAGGTCGAGCGCGAGCTGGGGGGCAGGCTGGACGAAATCTTCGCCGATTTCGATCCCGAGCCGCTCGCCGCCGGCAGCATTGCGCAGGTCCATCGCGCCACCACACGCGAGGGCGACGCCGTGGTTGTCAAAGTGCGCCGGCCGGGAATCGTGCGGATTATCCAGACTGAGAGCGAAGTTATCGAAGGGCTTGTGGCCGTCTTCCGAGCAATCCTGTTCGAGCACGAGACGGCCGATCCCCGGCAGATGGTGCATGAGTTCGTCGAGGCGGTCTCCCGGGAGACCGACCTGGCGAACGAGCGGCGCAACCAGATACGGTTCCTGCGGAGTTTCGCCGGTGATCCGACGGTCCACATCCCACGGGTGTACGAACAGTACTGCACGCCGGCGGTTCTCACGATGGAGTACATCGACGGGATCAAGCCGAGCGACGCGCAGGCCCTGGTGGAGCACGGGCTGAATCCGAAGGTGGTGGCCCAACGCGGCGCGAATTTCGTGCTGCGACAGATCTTCGAGCTGGGGTTCTTCCATACCGATCCACACCCCGGCAACTTCTTCCTGCTGCCGGGCAACGTGCTGGCCCCGATCGATTTCGGGCAGGTCTCGCGGCTGTCCGTGCAGGACCGCAAGCTGTTCAACGAGATCGTGCTGGCGATCGTCGATGACGAGCCGGCGCGCATCGTCCGGGTCCTGGAACGACGGGACATGATCCATGAAAAGACCGACGTGGCCAGGCTGACGGTCGGGGCGGAGCAACTCATCGATTTGTACCGCGGCCTGTCTTTGAAGAGCATTCCCTTCGGGACCATCGTGACGCAGACCTTCGACCTGTTTCGTTCCAACTACGTCCGTCCGCCCGCGCAATTCACTCTCATGCTCAAGGCCATGGCTACGATGGAGTCGTTCGCGCGGTCGCTGGACCCGGATTTCAACATCATCGGGGCCCTCAAGCCCTACGCGCGCCGGGCGAGCCTGCAGGACCTGGAGCCGAGGCAACTGTTGCGTCAAGTGCGACGGGTGATACAGGATGCCGGCGACCTGGCGACCCGGCTGCCGGAGGATGTGAATGTCATTCTCAGCAAGTTCCGGCAGGGCAAATTCCAGGTCCGCGTGCATCATGAGCACCTGGAAAACCTCACCAAGACACTGGACAAGAGCTCCAACCGGATCAGCTTCGCCCTGATCATCGCGGCCCTGCTCGTGGCGTCCAGCCTGCTGGTGCCCCAGGAAGGCACCGTGCTGGGACTGTTCCGCCTGCAATCGATGGGGATTCTCGGCTACGTCATGGCGACCCTCATCGGCATTTGGCTGCTCGTCTCCATCATCCGCAGCGGCAGACTGTAGTCGCCGGCCGGCACTTGGGGACTCTGTCCCCAAACCCCTGGCATTCGGCGCTTTGGACCACTAGCATGATGAGCCAGAGGCTGAAGGCAGGTCTTCGCGGCACGGGTGCATCCAACCCGTCCAAGCGGGTATGTGCTCGCCCCTGCAAAGTGTCGCGTGTGGGAACGACCAAGCCTTGAACACGAACCATCTTTTCAGGAAACCCGATTGATGGTTGTCTTTATTTGCAGTGAAGTAGTCAGAGTTTGGAACCAGGTGAAGGGGCCTGAATTCAGATAGGTGCGCGAGTTTGCCCCTACCAAGTTCGGCACCCAAACGCGCATGTGATAACAGATTTCTTTTTCTGATCATGCTATTGGCCTGAAGCGTAAAATGCCAGGGGCCCGGGGACAGAGTCCCCGGTAGTCGCCTCGGTTTATTGGGCCTCAGAATTCGGAACCACGCTCCTTTGTGCCAAGCGGCACTGCGGCTTTGTCATCTGAGAGTTGATGGATACGCGCTTTACGGGGGGTGGCAAAGTCCCTGCGGTCCCGGTATGATGTGCGTACGACCTGATTATGATTTCGTGTTTTGATTGGAGTCCCCCAAGTTGCCGGCTGCAAGTGAAAGGAGCGTGCCATGCGGATCCTCAGATCGAGTCTTCCCTTAGCAGCCAGCGTTCTTCTGGTTGCGTGCCTGTCTGTGAAAGGCCAGGATGAGGCACAGGCGGCCAAGCCCGCGCCGCTGGGGCCGCTGGCGGTGCATCCGCAGAATCCGCGCTATTTTCAGAATACGGCCACCGGTGAGATTGTCTACCTGACCGGCTCGCATACGTGGCCAAATTTCGTGGACATCGGCCCGTCGGACCCGCCGCCGCAGTTTGATTTCGATGCGTGTCTCGATTGGATGACGAAACTCAACCACAACTTCATGCGGGGGTGGACCTGGGAACTCGTCACGTGGAATACGACAGCCAACGGCGAGAACAAGCGTCACACGGCGGCCCCGCAGCCGTACGCGCGGACCGGGCCGGGCACGGCCCTCGACGGCAAGCCGAAGTTCGACCTGACAAAATTCGACCCGGCGTATTTTGAGCGGCTGCGCCGGCGCGTGGCGGCCGCCCGCGCGCACGGCGTCTATGTCTCTGTGATGCTCTTCGAGGGCTGGGGCCTGCAATTCTCGCCGGGCGCGTGGGAAGGGCACCCCTTCAACCCTGGGAACAATATCAACGGCATTGACGGCGATGCGAACAGAGACGGCAAAGGCGTCGAGGTGCACGAGCTCGGCAATCAGGCCGTCACGGACATTCAGGAAGCGTACGTGCGGAAAGTCATCGACACCGTCAACGAGTTCGACAACGTGCTCTATGAGATCTCGAACGAGAACCATCCGCCCTCGACACGGTGGCAGTATCACATGATCCGTTTCATCAGGGAATACGAGCAGACTAGGCCGTACCGACATCCGGTCGGCATGACCTTCCAGTATAAGGGCGGGACGAACCAGGCTCTCTTCGACAGCCCGGCCGACTGGGTCTCGCCGAACCCCAACGGCGGCTACCGCGACGATCCGCCCGTCGCAGACGGCCGCAAGGTCGTGCTCAGCGATACGGACCACCTCTGGGGCCTCGGCGGCAATCAGGCCTGGGTCTGGAAGAGCTTCACGCGAGGCTACAATCCGCTCTTTATGGACCCATACGACGGCGACGTCCTCGGCAATCGCTTCGACCCGAAGTGGGACCCGATTCGCCGCAGCCTGGGTTACACGCTTCAGTACGCCCGAAAGATGGACTTGGCCGCGACTCGTCCGACAGCGGACCTGGCGTCCACGAAGTACTGCCTCGCGGCACCGGGACGGCAATACTTGGTGTACAAGCCCGGTGATGCGGGGGAGGCGGTCACCGTGAAGATGGAGGCGGGAACCTACCGCTACGAGTGGTTCGACCCGACGGCGGGCCGGCAGACAGCGACGGGCATAAAGACCATCACGGGTGGGGACGCTCAATTCGCATGTCCGGTCAGAGGTGACGCCGTGCTGTTCCTGACGCGGGCCGTCTTCCCGGCGCAGGACTGGCCGGAGGCGACGCCGGAATCCCAGGGATTGGATTCAAGACGACTTGGGGTCGCGGTGGACTATCTTCGGGAAGACGCCGGCTCGGATGGTGTCGACGAGCTTGTCATCGTTCGCAATGGCCGTCTCATCTGGAAAGGCTCGAACATCGACAAGGTCCACGGCGTGTGGTCGGCCACGAAATCCTTCACCAGCACCGTGCTGGGGTTGCTCGTTGATGACGGCAAGGCAACGGTGGAGACCAGGGCGAAGGACTACGTGCCGGCCCTGGCCGCGGCGTATTCGGACGTGACGTTGCGCCACTTCGCGACGATGACCAGCGGCTACCGGGCCATGAAAGATGAGCCGCGCGGCACGTACCGGCACGGGCCCAGCCCGACGCCTTTCGATCCGTGCAGCACGCCACTGTTTGCGCCGGGGGCACAGTACGCCTACTGGGATTCGGCCATGAATCAGTTTGGCTTGGTCCTGACCCGTGTCGCCGGCGAGTCCATGAAAGACCTGTTCAAGCGCCGGATTGCCGACCCCATTGGGATGGACCCGGCTCAATGGAACTGGGGCGACTTCGGCCAAATCGACGGGGTCACCATTAACGGTGGTTCGGGCAACGGCAGCAACCATGTTTTCATCTCCGCCCGGCAGATGGCCCGGTTCGGCCACCTGTTCCTCAACCGCGGGAACTGGGACGGGCGACAACTCATCAGCGAGAAGTGGGTTGAGCTCGCGACAAAGCCGCACGTCCCGGCGTCGGTGCCGCTGTGGCCGGACAGCGGCGCTGACGGTCGCGGCGTCTATGGCTTCAACTGGTGGACCAACAGTCTCGATGCCGATGGACGGCGGACCTGGCCGGGGGCGCCGACCGGGACATATGGCGCCAGCGGCTACAACAACAACGATATGTTCGTCATTCCCGAGTGGAATATGGTGATTGTCCGCCTGGGCTTGGACCAGCAGAGCCGCCAGATTACGAGGGCCGTCTATTCCACCTTCATCGAGAAGGTCGGCCAGGCCATCACCGACACGCCGGACCGCGGCCTATAGGTTTGTCCGGCTGAACTTGTTGCCCATGTGGGTGGCAGCGTCAAGCCCGCAGGGCTTGGCGATGGTCTTCTCTGTACACTGGCAAGGCCATCGCCAAGCTGCGCATGGGGCCCCCCAACGCGATACATCGCGTTGGGGACCCCTTGACGCTGCCACCCGGACACCCGCTTGCGCCTGTGAGACACTGGCGTAGTAGCTCGAACAGATAGGCTCGTGACTCACCCGAAAGGCTTTTGACAGCGGCCGCAGGGCACAGTAGGATAGGGGCCGCAAGCAGACTTGTTCGATATCGCACACCGCAGTCCGCTTTGAAAGGGCAGTGTATGAGTCGCACAACGGTTGTCGGGATTCTCGTCGTCTTCGCGCTCGTCATGTCCGGGTCGGCACTCGCTCATTCCCCGACTGTGCGAGAGGTGACCGATGCGGTCGGAGCACCGCGCGGGATTTGCGTCGTCGTGGGCAAGGGCGCGGATGATTATGCCATCGATCTGGCCGGCAAGACCGAGTTGTCGGTCTACGTGCAGGTGGCCGGGACACAGGATTTCGAAAGGGCGTGCCGCAAGATTGAGGAGGCGGGCTGCTATGGGACGCGCGTCTTCGTCGGCAGGGGGACCCAATCGCTGCACGTGGCGGACGGCGTGGCGGACGTCGCTGTTGTGCTCGATGACAGTCTGGGACTCGCCCAGTCACAGATGACAAGGGTGTTGCGTCCCGGGGGCAAGGCCCTGTTCGCCGACGGGACATTTGTTAAGCCGGTCCCGGCAGGGCTCGATGACTGGAGCCATCCCTATCACGGGCCGGACAACAATCCGCAGTCAAACGACAAGGTCATCGTGGCCCCTTATCTGACGCAGTTCATGGCCGAGCCGC
>CAYFUB010000525.1:0-13149 GCA_964346195.1 uncultured Pirellulales bacterium | reverse complement strand
TCGTAGTCGGCGGCGTCCACGTAGGCGTAGAACCCCTTCGTCAGCGGGATCCGTTTGACCGTTTCGCCCGTGGGCGTCGGCGGCTTAGGCCGGTAGTTCCGGCAGACCCGGCCGGTCGGACACTCTTTCATCCGCCCGAACGAGTCCGGCTGATTGCCGCAGGACGGCCCCGCCGGGAAACCCGACGACAGGCTCCGCAGCCAAAGACCCGGCTCCCAGTGGGCGTAAATACAGTTGTGACAAGTCGCTTGCTTCGCCATGAGTTCTCCCTTCCGTCGAAGTGTCAAGTTTGAGGTTTGAAGTGTGAAGTCAGAATCACGGCCGGAGGCCGCAAGGTACCCAGTCTATTACCGGCCCGCTTGACACTGAACACTTCAAACTTCACACTTGCTCTTGCCCCTTGCCTTCTCCTACTTGAAACTGAACACTTCACACTTAAAACTCCTTGCGAACCACGTTTCTGCCATGGTACGCATGGTATGGTCATTTGTCCATAGAAAAGTTCGAAAATCTGTAAATTATTGTCCCTGTGCAGTAACTCCTTTGCAGTCAACGGCTTAAGATTCCCGCAGACGAACCCTCCCACCGCGAACCACGCGAACGAGATACGGGCCACGTGGCGCAGCTCGTAGGGTGCGTACCACGCACCGTCATCAAGGATCGGGTGGCAGCGGCATGCCCGTGCTGGCCGATGGTCTTCCCCCGCGCGCCGCACGAGGACCGCCTCATCTCGGGGCCTCCGTCCCCAAACCCCTGAGATTTTCCGCTTTCGGCCAACAGCATGACAGATGGAAACAGGTAGGGTGGGTTCCTTAACCCACGCGTTTGATTTGCAGTTGCCTATCGCCTGCCGCCCTCGGCCTCCGGCCGCAATCTCTTTCTTATCGCTTCTCGCTTATCACTCTGCAAATGTGAGCCCCGGCACGGGGCGGAATTGGTTCTTGATTGGCACGGGGCGGCCTGCCACTGTTTATGGTACGCAAAGTCCGGCGACGGACGTCCACCATGGACCAAGAGCATCCGCAGCCTGTATGGGAGTTGCATGTGATTATCCGTAACGAGATCGAGTCCGACATCCAGGTGGTCGCCGAGATCACCCAGACGGCGTTCCAGACGCTGGCCATCAGCCAGCACACCGAGCAATTCATCATCAGCGCGTTGCGGGCCGCCGGGGCCCTCACCGTCTCTTTGGTGGCCCAGATCGATGAAGACGTGGTCGGCCACGTGGCCTTCTCCCCCGTCACCATCTCCGACGGCAGTCCGGATTGGTACGGCCTGGGGCCTGTCTCTGTCCTGCCCGAGCACCAGCGCCACGGTATCGGGACGGCCCTCATCAACGAGGGGCTCTCGCGGCTCAAGGCGCGCGGCGCCCAAGGATGCGTTCTGGTGGGCGAGCCGGCCTACTACCGGCGGTTCGGCTTTCGCAACCTCCCGACGCTGACACTGGAGTCAGTCCCTCCGGAGGTCTTCCTCGCGTTGCCTTTCGAGGCCCGGACGCCCACCGGCGTCGTCGTGTTCCACAGTGCCTTCTCGGCCCGCAGTTGACGCATCCCAATCGGGAGACGCCATCCTCAATTCGGGACCGAAATAAGTCAACTGTCCCGAATGGCGTCGCCTATTATGGGTGTCTCAGTCCCTTGGCTCAGACTCTATGCCGAAGACCTCACAAAGTGGTCTGAAATGCTTCTTGTTGATGCTATGAACCGCCACGGTCTCTGGACAATGCGTGCTCTCCAAACAGATAATTGCGTCGCTCAGATATACAGTGCAACAGTTGCCAGCGGCTGATCGCCCACTTCTGACTTCCTGTGCGACCTCTTTGATTCGCTCAAGCTCCGGCGCGTCTCTTGGCTCCGCCTGGAGGGCGGCGATGTTCATGTTGGCCAGGAGTTCCAGAAAGGCACTGTGATCATCCCAAAACTCCCTAATCTGACACAGGGGTAGATCTCTAGCGATACACGAGACTTTCACCGGCCTATAGAGACCGCTCACGCCCATTTCCGGAATGCCATCCGCATATAGGCAACCTGTTTTGTCAACCAGCGGCTGTCTTACTCCACAGTTGAACTGCGTTTCCCAGATGTCCTCGATCAGGTCTTCGAGTCTCTGCTTTTGTTCGTCATAGCTGCAGTATTCCAACATCCAAAGCCCAATCTGTTCGATACGCTTCTGCACGGCGGACGTCAGAGCGAGTTGTGCGATTTCCCTGTTCTGGTAACTCGTGCTTTCGCGGAGAGCTCGTTTCATATCCTTGAAAGTTACCAGGAGGTTATAGGTCGCTATAGCCGCATTCAGGAGAATGGCCTTGTACTGGCATTTGACATACCGTGAGCAATACAGACTGCGCCCTTCCAGTTGGTGTTGTACCTCATCTCTCTGGCTATCTGCGTGCCAGTAGCGGGCGAATTGCGTGGCTGTATCAAGAAAAAGAGCTTTCACCTCACCTCTCCCTCAGACCTCGCTTTGGCTCTTTGTTCCCTCCAAGTCAGCCATTGCCTTATCAGTCACAGGAAGCCAAGTCAATCCCTTGTCAAGCAGGCGAGTTCGCACAAAATTGAGTTTGTCTCTGGTGATCTTGCCCCATCCCTCGACGAGCGCCGTCACGCAACCCTTGACGCAATCTGTCTGTTCTTGGGAGAGCTTTTTGGGGTCGTGGACCCGGCACACATCGCGCAGAGAAGCTGCCAATCTTGCCTCATACTTCCGACCGGTTGCTCGCGCCTTCTCTTCTACACGGCCCAGAAGAGTCTCCATCTCCTTAGCATGAAATAGCATCTGAGATGCGTCTCCAACCGAGTCTTCCAGTTCCTTGGCGTTCTTGACCAACTGGTCGAGGTCCTCGCTTGCGTATTCTGGCCATCTCGCCAGCGATTCCGCATGTTCTTCTTCAACAGGTGCCTCTAACAGCATACTACGACCATGAAGATCGACACGAACACCGGATACTTCTTCCTGGTATGCGCGCCAATAACTCTCCAGGTTCTCCATAGTCATCTCACTCCACTCACGGTGTAAGGATCGTTTCACTGCGTGTCCCATGATGTAAGCACGCAGGAGGATCTCCTCGCGTCTGCTCGGCATGGACGTCCGCCGCCAACCAGAGAGGAATCGAGAAATTGCTTTCCATAGCGAGCTCTGCGGACGATCCTGAAGATCACCAGCCTCAGATCGTATAACGGATGTCCACGTCTCCATCAGGTCAGCGTAGTACTGCGCGAGATGTTCAGGCACGGCGTAGTCCCGGGCTTTTCTCGGCTGCAATCCTGCAGTTCTTTCCATGGTTCTGCTCTTCCTCTACATACTGTCTTCCTCAATAAGTTCTGTCAGGTCTCTCACCAACGCCTTGATGTCCTCCTTGTGGAGATCAACACGTACTTGCATCACATCCTTAGGGCTGAAACCAACGATCCCCTCTTGTGGGTCCATGAGTACCATGCTTGCTCCAGCCCGAGGCCTGGCGAATATGAACTCCACTGCTTTGAACGGAAGAGTCTCCTTCACACCCTTGCCTGACACGGATTCGTAAGTGCCCGACACAGAACGGATTTCCTGTATGATGTGATGCAATGTGGTCCGTCGAAGCAGAACTCTCTCTTTCAACTCCTTAGAAACCAAGGATTCCACGGCCCTACGGCTGCGCTCCATGAAGACATCGAATCTCTCATGCAGTCTTTCTGGAATGTGGAACCTCAGGTATTGCTTGGGGTTCTCTGCAAGACCAGCCCCGATGAGTGCTGGAATCTCAGTGCGGATGATTCGGACGACTTGCTCCCTTGTCAGGCCAGTCGGGATCTCAGCGCCGAATAAGTCTCTCATTTCTTCAGGCAATTCGAATACGACATCTCCATCCGAGTCCAAATCGCCGTACACAACACCTGCGCTAAGCCATCCGCTCAGAAGTGAAAGAACCTTATCGAAATTCTCGTCGCTCTCCGTACCTGGTATGAAATCCGTGCCGGTCACTCCCGTCTCCTTGGATTTACCACGTCCCTTAGTTTTCTCTGGCATGGCTCAGGCTCCTTCACAGCTACGGTCCACTCGGAAGCGTACTTTTAAGCGGAGCACTCGTCGCTAGTCAACTGCAAAATTCCATGCTCGACTCATTGCCGCTGTTGCCTATGTAGGAGATCCATTTATTCTTCCGCAGCCTACGTGTGATCGGATGCACAAGGACGCATTCCAGGTTGCGGCAACATCAGCCCAAGGAATGCTGACGACCTTGTTGCCGTCCCGGCGTTTCATAGCTAATTCCCAAAAGCTCCCAGAATCCTCTCCATAGGTCAACACTGGAATTATACCGACGGACATACCCGTCTGTCAACTCCACTGACAAGTGTGTCTAGCCCTTGAACCAGTTCTCTCATAAGTCAGCCTACTCGCCTTCTCCAGCCTCATTTATCCCTCGGTCATCGCGTTCATTTCAGCCTCACCACATCTGTCCGGCCCGTGGGGGCCACCAATCAACTTGTCGCAGCTTCGTCAGAGGTGCTTGTCTGACGGTATTATGGCAGACGCGGGCGAAGCCCGCAAGTCCAAAGTGATGGGAACACAGCGACAAGTGATACGTGATAAGTGATAAGCAAGAGGGCGGCCGTAGGCTGCGGCGCTCGTGAAGCGGGTTTCGTGAAGCGTCATGCGGGAAGCGCAAAGCGTTATGGCCGGAGGCCGGAGGTCCCTCCTGCCATGCTATTGGCCGAAAGCGGAAAATGCCGGCGGCCGGGGGCCGTCCCATTGATGATTGAATTACCCCTCTTTGAGCAGAAAATCCGTGTCCATCCGTGTCAATCCGTGTCGCAATAGACCGTCGCCGTCTTCGTGCTCTTCGTGGCTGGGAATCTGCGTCAATCGGCGAAGACCCCTGCCTTCGCCGGGGCAAGTGTGTCTGCGGATAAAGAACGTTCACCTCACACAGAGCCGCCAAGCCACGAAGGTGGAAAACCATTTCCGCGGTGGTCTTCTCTGTGCTCTTTGTGCCTTCGTGTGAGGAATGAAGAGAGGTGTGCAGGGCACACCCTGCGGAGGCTGCCTCTCGGCATCATTCCATATCCCACCTTTCCACCCTTCTCCCGGCACGCCGGCGGGATGCCCTCGCTACTCAGAGGCCACTGAGGTCGATCAGGTTGTGGCCGGCGGCGGCGAGCCGCCGATTGGCCCCCTGGATGGTTGACGCGCTGGATTGAGACGGTACAATGTAGACAGCAATCAACAGACAGCAACACCGGTTCTGTGCAGGATATGACAATGGAAAAGCTGGATCGCATTACCGTCGACCCGAACGTGTGTCTCGGCCAACCGACCCTGCACGGTACGCGCATCACCGTCAGCGTCGTCCTGAAAATGCTGGCGGCGGGCAAATCCATACAAGACGTCCTCGCGGCCTATCCCGAGTTAGAAGCGGAGGACGTGCAGCAGGCCATGCGCTATGCGGCATGGGTCGTTTCGGACCAGATACCCGCTTTGTCGGCTTGACATGGGAGGGACGCGTCTTTGCGGTTTCTCGCGGACATGAACATATCACCGCTGACGGTCGAGGCCTTGGCGGCCGAGGGAGTGGACATCGTCCGGGTCTCGAGCCTCCTACCGGTAAGCGCCTCGGATGAGAACATACTTAGCCTGGCGCGCGAGCGGGGTCATGTCGTGATTACCCAAGATATGGATTTTTCGGCACTGTTAGCGCTGGGCGGACACGACCAGCCCAGTCTTGTGACCCTGCGCCTTCTGAACACCGATCCCGATGTGGTGACCGAGAGACTCCGGCAGGTTCTGCCGCAGATCAAGGCGGCCCTGCGCCGAGGGTGCGCGGTCACCATAGAGGACCACGCCGTGCGCGTACGCCAATTGCCCATTCCATAACAGGGACGGTCGACAGTT
Organism: uncultured Pirellulales bacterium; assembly: GCA_964346195.1. GTDB lineage: Bacteria > Planctomycetota > Phycisphaerae > Sedimentisphaerales > Anaerobacaceae > PLanc-01. The sequence continues at coordinate 7,278 of CAYFUB010000525.1, read as the reverse complement.
CTCAATTCCCGGTTGGCAGTTGAGAATCAGCGTTGGTCCGTGTTCATCTGCGGTTCCATTTCTCTCCGTGCCCTCGGTGAGCTCTGTGGTTGACGAGCAGTGGTTTTTCCCGAACACGGCCAGGATGGCCGTGCGACACAAGGGCAGGATGCCCTCGCCACGAAGAGACATGCGCAGGAGTCAATAGCCGAAAGAAGCGAAAAAAGGCGAAAGAAGGGAGTTGTGGCACGTTTATCGAGGTTGTTTTTTCGTGTTCTTTCGTCTTTTTCGGCGATGAGTGGTTTTAGCGATGGCGGGAGGGCGGGCAAGATAAAAGGCCGCGAGCCTGTGCAACTCGCGGCCTTTTGGTTGGAGGCCCTGTGGATGGCTTTGGTGCCGCCGCCGGCGCAGGCGCCGCGGCAGCCGCCTCAAGGGAGAGACGTTATTTTGGAATGCAAGCCGGATCCAAGGGTAGGGTTTGACAATCTGTCAGCCAGTGGGAAGCCATCACCATAAAGTCCAAAAGGTCCACTCTGCAATCGTGATTGATGTCGCCGGCCAGCTCGAACAGACACGGGCCGGTATACCCGATCTCCAGCACGGGCCGGTTGGCCGTGGTGGTGCTCTCCCGCGAATCGAAGCGCTTGGCCGTCGTGCGCGTGCTCTCGTTGCCCAGCAGCAGCCAGCCGAAGTTGCTTTGCGACTGGTCGAGCCACATCTGCACATCCGCCACCATTGCCGGCGTGGATGCCCAGGTGTATGGGCCCGGCAAGTCGACGGCCGCGACGGCGCTGGCCGCATCCGCGAAATCGCCTCCGGGGGTATCCCAAAGTCCCGAATCGAAGGACGTGTGCAGCCAGGTGGCATCACCCGGCGTGGCGGTCGCGCCGCCTCCTTCATTGTCCGGGGCGTTTGACACACCCTCCCCCCAAGCCTTCAGGGCACGGCGGAGCTCGACCGTCTCCGCGCCGGCCCGTGATTTCGACATATTCAGCGTCAGCACGGCCCAGGTGACCGTCGAACCCGACGGGATGCCGCTGGCGGCGACATCGAACAGGAGCAACCCGCGCTTGCGCTGGCCGTTATCATCGCGCCCGGCGAACAGGTACTGACCCGCCCCGTTGCTGCGCGAGCCCGCCGGGTTCTCATACAGGGTGTTGTCCCGGGACGCGACCAGCACAGCGCTGTCAGGCACCACCTGGCCCCGAATCTCCCCGTCGGGAAACGCCGTCGTGTGAATGTTAAAGTACAGGGCGCCGGCGACGAGCTGCGCCTTTTCGACGGCGCCGATCATGGCCGTGCCCGTCATGGGGCTGACGCCGGTCCCCATGACGTTGCCGGGCGGCACGATGGGCGGGCCGCTCACTCCCGGGGCCCCGCTGTGGAACTGGGCCGCCGTGACACTGTCCGGACCCTCGGCGAAGGCTGCCGCATCGAAGGCAACTTCCCACTGCAGCACGTTCATGTCCGTGTTGAGGGTGGCGGTCCCCTGCCCGGTGGCGACGGACCCTGTGCCCGCCTGGTCCCCGTCCAGATTGATAGCGAACCGGATGGTTGCCCCATGCGTCACTGGCGCGAGCACCGAAGCATACATCATTGTCACCGCTGCCATCGTGTAAACCATGAATCTCGTTGTGGCTTTCCCCCTTTCCTGTCGAGCAAGCCATTCCAACGCTTTCTTGTCGTCTGGCCTGAAGTCAAATTACCCTACGCGCGTTTCCCACGCCAGTTCGGAAAATCCCGATATTTATAATAATTCTTCGGACTTCGGCCAACGGATGTGAAGAGATTTCGGCGCGGCTGCCGCGCACGAAGAACGACACCGGCAGGAGGCCGGCCGCTACCTGGCAGCCCTTCGGCTACGCACGGCTCCGGGCCGGCGATCGCCGTGTCGTGACGCCTGTTTCGTATCCGCCGCCCGCGCCCCGGCCCGTCGGCGCGCGACAACACAGGCCGGCCCAAAGTCTCTCGTAACCCTTTGTTTTATTTGCATTTATGACCTTGCCGATACCCGCGATACTGGTAGCTTGCGGGGGCGCGCCAATGGCGGCGGTCAGGTCATTTTCAGCCGGTTCGGCCGGGCATGAAGTACAGTATGGCACCGGGCCGCCCGACGTTTAGAACGCTCCTGGCCAAACAAAGGGGGAAGGCGGAAAGGACGTGCGAATGACGTGCTCCGCCCGGCACCAGCAGGTCCGAAGAAATGTCACTAAGGAATTTCCTTAAAACCCAACCGCGCCTGAGAAACGGCGCAGCAGCGACGTTGCCCGGGCGCGATGGGGCTTGTCGAGAGCAAAGGGACACGCCAGACTATGCTTATTCCTTTTGTTCCTTTTGCTCCTCCGCGGCCTCGACCTCGAGTTGCTCGGGAACCACGACCACGTGCACCTCGGCCGTAATATCCTCGGCGAACCGCAGAGTGACTTCGTGCGTGCCAAGATGCTTGATGTGCTCGGGCAGTCTCACAACCTCGTCCGCCACCTCGAAGCCCTGGGCCCGCAGGTTGGCGGCGATCATAGGTTCGGTGACAGAGCCGAACAGGACGCCCTGCTCGTTGGCCCGGGCCGCCAGCACGGCCTCGGCGCCGCTCACCGCCTCGGCGGCCTTCTCGATGCGCTTGCGCTCGCGGAGCCGCTGCTCGGCGCGCTTGGATTTCTCCTGGGCAATGGCACGGATGTTCCCCTCGGTCGCGACTTTTGCCAGGCCCTGCGGCAGCAAACAGTTCCGGGCGTACCCCTCGTTGACCTCCACCACGTCGCCGAGCCAACCCAGTTTCTTGATGTCCTCGCAAAGCAGTACTTTCATGATCAATTCCTCTTCGAATCGATTATTTGCCCTTTACTATTTGACCTCACCCAACGGATACGGGGTGCTATCCGCAGCGCCGTCTCCAAAATCGTAAATAGTAAATCGTAAATGGTAAATTCGTGTCACGTCGAATACGGCAGCAGGGCCATGAAGCGGGCCCGTTTGATGGCCGCCTTCGCCTTCCGCTGACACCCGGCGCAGTTGCCGCTGCGCTTGCGTGAATAGATCTTGCCTCTGTTGGTGAGCAGTTTTTGGAGGGTATCGACGTCCTTGTAGTCGATGTAGCGGATGCTGCCCCGGCAGAACCGGCACTGCGTCTGGTCGCGAGCGCCTGCAAAACCCGTCCTGCGCCTTGTTGTTCTCTGTGTTCTTTGTGTTCTCTGCATTCTCTGTCGCATTGCCATATCTTGTCCTCATTGCTGGCTGGTCGCGAATCGCGGATAACCCGCCCCGACGACCAACGACTAAAATGGTATATCCTCATCCGGCACGCTGCCACCCGCCCGACCGCGCGGGGGACCGGGTTCCACGTCGTAGCCCTGGTCGGACTGCTCGGGTCCCGGTCCGGCACCGGCGGCGCCCGGCAGGAACGTGAAGTTCTCCACCGTCACCCGGTGCTTACTACGTTTGGAGCCATCCTGGGCCGTCCAGGAATCGAAGGTCAGCCTGCCCTCGATGAAGATCGGCCTGCCCTTGCTGAAGAATTTGTTGATATTCTCGGCTATGCGGCCGAAGGCCCGACAATCCACGAAGCAGGTCTCTTCCCGCTGACTTCCATCCTGGGCGGTCCAACGACGATTCGTCGCCACGCCGAAATCGACCACGGCGGTCTGGCTCGGCGTGTAGGAAAGCTGGGGGTCACGCGTCAGATTCCCCATCAGCAGAACCTTGTTGTAGCTCGCCATAAACAAGCTCTCCATGAAAACGTCGTCAAGCGACAGTCGCCCATCGCCGACTATCAGTCATTGTTCACTGTCTGTTGTCGAGCGCTAACCCGCGTTCATGCGGCCTACCGCTCGTGGTATTCCGGTTCGCCGGCGCCGGCCTCAGCCTCGGCCTCGGTCCCGGTGTCCTCGGCCGACTCCTCCTCGTCGGCCAGCCCGATCTCCACGGGGCGCCGGCGCGGGCGGGACTCCTCGGGCTCGGCGGGCGCCTCGGGCATCTCGTGCGCCGGCAGGCCCGCGATATCCCGCTCGATCAACTCGGGCGGACGACCTTCCGTCGTCAGGATCAGGACGCGCATGATCTTCTCGGACAACTGCACGTCCTTCTCAATCCCGCGGATCCGCCGGCCGTCGGCCTTGAAGTAGCACAACACGTACGTGCCCCGCGACTTGCGGTCGATGTCGTAGGCGAGCTTTCGTTCGCCCCACTTGCGCATGACGACCACCTCGGCGTCCGCTCGTTTCACGATGTTGTCGATCACGCCCAGCGTCCCGTCCCAGTCGGCGGCCGCCAGCGCCGAATCCACCAGAAACATCCCTTCATATAATCGCTTTGCAGTCATTTCGACTCTGTTGCCTCCTGATTAGAAGTAGCAATCGTGTCTCAACCTTGTTCCAACCGAACAGGCGCGCGTTTTCATTCCGGCGTCCTGTTAAACTCCGTCATGGCCTTTTCCAGGCCGAATTCGAGCCAGCACCGCACGGCATCCCGGGCCCGCAGAATCGCCTCGTTCAGCAGGGGCCTTTCCTGCGGGCCGGGCCGGCCGAGCACGTAGGCGACGGCCAACGCGCTGGGACACTGGCCGATCCCGACGCGACAGCGGGCGAAGTCGCTGGTGCCGAGCTTCTCGATAACATCCGCCAGGCCGTTGTGACCGCCCGCCGAGCCCTTCGCCCGCAGGCGAATCGTGCCCGGCTCCAGCGCCCGGTCATCCGAGATCACCAGCAGATGGCGAAGGTCCAACTGGTAGAACCCGACGGCCGCCGCCACGCATTCCCCGCTGCGATTCATCATTTTCCACGGCTTCATCAGTATCACTTTTCCGCCTGCATACCGGCCTTCCCCGAGACGGGCACCGAACTTGCGCTGCCTGACTTCGATGCCCAGCGCCTCTTCCAGGGCCTCGATCACCTTGAAACCGGCGTTGTGGCGCGTCTCGGCGTATTCGCGACCCGGATTTCCCAGACCGACAACCAGCTTGAGCTCAGCCATCCCTTCCCGTTTCGCTCAACACGATACACCGGCCTCTTACTGTTCGCCGGCCTCTTCCTCCTTGGGCTCTCTCTCGCGGATCAGTTCCGGCGCCACGGGCGTCTCGGTCTCGAGCTGCTCGGTGGTCTTGGCCTCCACCAGAACGCGGCAGCTCACCACGAACGTCTCCGCCGGCGTCACGAGCTTCACGCCTTCCGGCAGCTTGATATCGCCGGCGCGGATGGACTGGTCGACATCGAGGTCCTTCACCGAGACGACGACCGACTCGGGAATATTGATCGCCTGGCATTCCACGTCGAGGTGGTCCAGATGCGCTTCGATGATCCCGCCCTCGTGGGTTCCTTTGGCCGTGCCTTTGAGCTCGATGGGAACGGTCACCTCGATCATCTCCGTCACGTCCACGCGCATCAGGTCCGCATGGATGATCCGCCGGCCCAGATGATCGTACTGCACATCCTTGACAATCATCTTGTCCGTCTGTCCCGCGACCGTGACGTCCATCAGCCGGTGGCCGTGATGAATCCCTTCCACGAAGTCGTGGGCGTCCAGCGAGATCGCCACGGGCTCCTGCTTGTGCCCGTACACGATGGCCGGGATGCGGCCCTGCCGGCGCACCGCCGCCGCCGCTTTCGAGCCGGTCTGTTCTCTCACCTGTGCCTGCAAAGATAACGTCTTGTCCATACTCATCTCACCTGAAAAAAACGTACAGAATTCTGTTTCAGTCCGTCAAAGGCTCCCTATCCAACACCATGATTGAAGAGGCTGCTCACGGATTCATCCCGGTGAATGCGCTTGATCGCCTCGCCGAGCATGGTCGCCACACTCAGGACCTTGATCTTCTTGACCGCCTTCACCTCCTCGGTCAGCGGGATCGTATTGGTGACCACGACCTCGTCGATGGGGGCGTTCTCGATTCGCTCCAGGGCCGGAGGCGCGAAGACGCCGTGGGTGACCCCCACGTAGATGCTCTTGGCGCCGCGCTGACGGACCAGCTCGGCGGCCGTGGAGACCGTGCCCGCCGTGGCGATGATGTCGTCGCACATCAACACGTTGCAGCCGTCGACCGAGCCGATCAGCTCCCCGGCCTGGACCTGGGCGCCGCTGAGGCGCCGCTTGTGAACGATGGCCAGGTCGCCGTTCAAATGGCTGGCGTACCGGGCCGCGGTCTTGATGTTGCCCACGTCCGGGGAAACCACCGAGAGATCGGAGATCTTCTTGTCCTTGAAATACCGGCTGAGCACCAGCTCACCCGTCAGATGATCGACCGGGATATCGAAGAAGCCCTGCAACTGATGGGCGTGCAGGTCGATGGCGAGGACCCGGTCGGCCCCGGCGGTCGTGATGAGATTCGCCACGAGTTTCGCCGTGATCGGCACGCGCCCCTCGTCCTTGCGGTCCTGGCGCGCATAGCCGTAGTAGGGAATCACCGCCGTGATACGTTTGGCGCTGGCCCGACGCAGGCAGTCGAGATAGATCAGCAACTCCATCAGGTGCTCGTCCACCGGCCGGGAGGTGGATTGCACCACGAAGCAGTCCCGGCCCCGCACGTCGTCCTCGATGCGGATTAGTTTCTCCCCGTCCGGAAACTTGCTGATCTTGGCGCCGCCGATGGGCAGGCCCAGATACTTGCAGACCTCGGAGGTCAGCGCCGGATTGCTGCTTCCGGAGAAGATCTTCAGATTGTCATTCAGAAACATCTGAATCAGCCCCTTGCCAAATTGCCCAATAACTCTCTCTATTCTCTTACTTGTCCTGACTCTCACAAAGCTTGTCGATGTCCTGCTGCGAAACGACCAGGCCCGCCCCGACGTTCGCTCCCGCCTGCAACACCAGCGGCGCAATCAGCACGGTCCCGGAGCCGATGTAACAGCCGTCGCCGATGGTCGTCTGATTGACCTTGTCGCCGTCGAAATTGGCCGTGATGGACCCGGCCCCGACGTTCACGTGCCGTCCGACGATGGCGTCGCCGAGATAGCTGTGGTGCCGGGCCCGGACCCCGTCGGCCAGGGTCGCATTTTTCACCTCGGTGAAGACGCCCAGCACGACGTCATCGCCAATCACCGTGCCGTGTCTGAGGAAGGCGAACGGGCCGATCCGGCAGTCGCGGCCGATTCTCACCTCGCCATGAATATATACGAACGGCTCGATCACCGTGTCCTGTCCGATTTTCGCGCGGGCGTCGATCCAGGTATTGTCCGGGTCCACGATAGTTACGCCGTTCTCCATCAGCTCCTGCTGGATGCGGTGCTGCATGATCTTGCTGGCCACGCTCAACTCGGCCCGGCTGTTGACGCCCATCGCCTCTTCCGGCCGGACCGCCGTGATCGCCACCAC
>CAYFUB010000524.1:0-10586 GCA_964346195.1 uncultured Pirellulales bacterium | reverse complement strand
ATGAACGGGAGAAATATTTCATCCGGAGGCCGGCGGGGTCAGGCGGATGCGTAGGATTCGATTCGCGCCTGGCAGATCCTCTTTGTCAGCCGTTGGAGCTTCTTTACCCGCTGGGCGAGATATTCGAGTTGGCTCTTGGCGATCCTGTAGCGAGGATTGTAGCGGGCCTCGACGTAGGCCCGTCTGAGCAGGTCGAAACACACCTTTTGTTCCGCTGTCGCCTGCGGGAAGATAGTCAGAAGAGCCGGATCGTACCCCGCGACCATGTGACTGAGCTTCTCCAGGTCGTGCGTCTTGGGCCGATAGTTCGTGAAGACCAGCAGAATGGCACCATAGAACCGCTCCGTGGCCTGATGGAGTTCGAAGGCGGCAAGCTTATACCATCTCTTTCTCATGTTGGTTTCAAATGACACATAAAATTGCCTTGCGCTGGTGAACCACTCGTTGAAGTGGGCTTTGGCCATTCCCTTGCGTTCCTTCGGGTTCAGTTCCCGCCGGCGGGCGAGCTTGAATTCGCCGGTGTCGTAGAGCAGGATACCTTCCTTCCGGATGTCGCTGAAGAAGTAATTGCCTTTGGCCAGGGCGTTGTTGACCGTTTCGATGGATTCGACGACAAGGTTCGTCCAGGTCCGGATGGGAAAGCGTCGCGCGCGGGCCTCGGCCCTTCTCCAAGTGTCCGTGCTGTTGACGATCCTATTGGAGCGGACGATGACGAGGATATCGAAGTCGGAGGCGTATTGGTAGGTAATGCCGTCCTCGACATAGGTGTCTTCCACCCAATCGCCACGGGCGTACGAGCCGAACAGGATGACCATGAGAACGGTCGGGCATTCTTCGCGGATGATCTCGGTGACGAGCTTCAGTTCGTCCCGTTTGTGCCTCGGCAGATGGGCCAGCGATTTCTTCATACGAGACCATTATCTGCATCGCGACATGAAGTTAAAGAGAAAACACGCAGGACGAGCCATAAGGGTGCGGCCGCAATGCGGCGGCGGATTCGGGCCGGCGAGCAGGGCGAGCGTCCGCGCGCACTGCCTGGTCGTTCCTCCTCGCACAACATTCGCGATCGTCGTGGCAAAAGGGAGGCGAATGACGATTCGGCCCTCCAGAGAACAGGCGCGCGGGGACGCTCGGGATTCCCCCAATACTTCGTTTCGTGTTCGGAGCCCTTCGGCCTGCAGGAACTGCATGGATTGCCGCCGTATTCCGACCGCACCGAGGCATACACGCCCATGACGCTGTCGGTGCATGATGCAGGTGCTTTACGGCCTGATGCGAAGATTAGGCAAATCCCCTAATTGACCAGGTCACGGCATCACCCTAATTAGGATATTCAGTCTTTGCCTCACCAGGGCCGCGATCCCGGCGAGCCTGTCGAACTGGGGGTGTTGAGAGTAGAGGAACGCCGGCGCGATCCCGTCAGGGGTTTCGTCGGTGCCGTGTGTGTCTCGTCTGGGGGGACGTGAGATGAGAAAGCCCAGTTGTATTGCCGGAATTGTGCATCAGGGGGACACTACGTCCGTTTTGGCCGTCGGTTGCGTATGATGTCTCCGGAACGCACGGCTGTCGGCTTGCATGCTGTCGCCGAGCCTGAGCCTATCGCTGCGGCGAGGCCGGCGCTGACTTCTCGCGAGTACGCGAAACATGTTCCCGGGGTCGTCTGGGTCGGCGGGATTCCCTGGCGTCTTTCCGGCCGCGTGCTCCGGCCGTTGGCTATGCCCCACGTGCCGGTTGACGTGGACCGCGAGCAACTGCGGAAGGCGATAGCCCGGCATCGCGCCCTGCTGGCGTACTGGACCACGGACTGGGATTCGCCCGCTTCCTGCGAATGGTGGTGGACCTGCTGCGACCGTGGCGACTACGAGATTGAGAACATCGACTCTGCCCGGGGACGGAGGTCCATTCGCAGGGGCCTGCACAACTGTACGGTTCGTCGCGTCGAGTCCGCCGTCTTCGGCCGGCTGGCGTACCCGATTCACCGGGCCGCGGTGGAAAGCTACGGTCAGCGGCCGCCGACCGAACAGGAATATGTCGAGAACATGGAACGAATGGCGGCGTACCCCGGCACGGAGTTCTGGGCCACGTTCCAGGGCGGCCGAATGGCGGCCTTCGCGACCTGCCAGGTCATCGACGGCGCAGTGACCCTGGGCACCACGAAATCCGACCCCGAACTCGACAGGTACAACCCCAACGCGGCCCTGTTCTACTACATCGCCCGGCACTATCTTCAAGAGGGACTTCGCTATATCTCGAACGGTTCGCGCACTTTGTGGCATCCGACCAGCATCAACGAGTTCCTGATCCGGCTGGGCTTCCGCCGGGTCTTTTGCCGGGTCAACGTCCAACTGTCGCCCGTCGCCAGGGCTATCGATAAGTCGAGGCTCGTGAAGACCGGGCGTTTCCTGGGCCTGGCGAAGCTCTCACGGAACAGGTGGGCGACACTGGAAGGATTCGACCGCCTCGTCAAAATCGCGAGAACGTTCACGTGACGCACAGGTGGAAGAGCGCTCCCGCCACACCATGAACCGCGCATGCCTGCCGCTGCACGGTGTATCCGCAATGCGACAGCTCGCGCTCGATCAGAGATGCCGCGGCGTCCAGCGCGCTGAGGCAACCGACATGGCGAGGTCCGATCAAGCCGGCCAGCCGATCAACATGTCGGCGGAGGCGTTCGATCAGCTCTTCGTAGTTGCTTGGGCCTGCCCCTTCGGATGCACCTCTTTTCAGACTTGTCATGTGCGATCAGGATTCGAAAATCACATCATTTGCGGCTCGTACTCCTCATCCCAAAGTCTCAGCACGGCGGAGCACGACAGCATGGCCATCCGACAGCATCAAGCGAGTATTGTCGCGTCGACAGCATCGCGAGCGTTTCTCTCGATGCGAACGGTGATGATCCGGTTGTTATGGGACGGACAGGACCTGTCATCGACCAGTTGCACCTTGAAGTACCGCTCGGCGCGACCGGCGGGGCGGCCGTTAGTGCTCTCGATGAGGACCCGGGCGGTCTCACCGAGGAATTGGGCGCGAAAGCGGCTTTGCAGATCTCGGTCGAGGTCGCGCAGGATGCGGGAACGATCTTTCTTGACCGCCGGCGGGACCTTGGGCTGCATCTTTGCTGCGGCGGTGCCTTTGCGCGACGAGAAGGCGAAAACGTGCATCTTGGCGAAGGCGACTTGTTGCGCCAGGGCGACCGTTTGCTCGAAGTCGGCGTCGGTCTCACCCGGAAAGCCGACGATAATATCGGTCGTCAGGGCGGGGCGGTCCAACCGACTCTTGATAAGGGCCACTTTGGCCCGGAACTCGTCGGCGGTGTAGGGTCGCGCCATGCGGCGCAGGACGCGATCCGAGCCGGATTGGAGCGATAAGTGCAGGTGCGGCATGATATTAGAGTGGGCACAGAAGACGTCCAGCAGCGCCGGTGTCACGTCGGCCGGGTCGAGAGAACTCAGGCGGATACGAGCAAGACCGGGGATGCGGGCGACTTTGTCCAGCAACTCGGGCAGATAAGGATTCTCCTTAGTCGGCCAGTGCCGGCGCCGGGCCGTCTGTTGGCCGTAAGAGCCGATGTGGACGCCGGTTAAGACGATTTCCTTGTGCCCCGCGGCGACCAGGGCGGCGGCCTCGGCCAAAACTCCCTCGGGTAATTTGAATAGCACGGTCGGCCGCGTCGTCGGGACTATGCAGTAAGAACATGAATTATCGCAGCCGTCCTGGATTTTGAGAAACGCCCGGGTATGGTCTTGAAAGGAACAAAGCGGCGGCAACTGCCGAACTGAACATAAGTCTTTTTCGTACTTGACTTTGGAGTCACTTTCTGATTTAATCAGTATATCGTCGGGCTGCCTTGAGCATTGTGAGCATGGGGCGGCTGATTTGGCCTTTGTCAGCCGGCTCAGGGTGGCGGCAAGGTCGCGTCGATCCTTGACAACATGGACGTTCTCCCCGGTGATTTCTAATTCGTCTGTTTCAGCCGTGGGCAGACAGCCGCAGATCACGACGGTCTTGGGACTGTGTTCCCGGGCCTGGTGAATGAGTCGGCGGCTCTTGGCCGAAGCGGTGTGCGTGACGCAACAGGTATTGATGACAACGACTTGCGGTCGCTGAGTGACATCAACCTGAGTCAAACCGAGGGCTTCGAGAAGCTGGCGAATCTGCTGGCTTTCGTACTGGTTGACCTTACAACCCAAAGTCAAGATGGAAAAACTGTTCATCATGTGCTATAATCTACGGGTACTGAGAGCTGTTTACAAGATAGGAGTAATCCAGACCGTCTGGCGGGAGGTTTATCATGGCAGCAGTATCGGATGCCATTTGGGCGATTGACCTGGGCAACAATTCCTTAAAGGCTCTGCACCTGGTCGCAGTGGGGGATGCCGTTCAGGTCATCGGCTTCGACCATATCCCCCACGGTAAGCTTATCTCCGGCGCCGGGGTCAGTCCGGCGGAGAGAGACGAGTTGATTGCGATTACGCTGCGGCAGTTCGTCCAGCGCAACGATGTCGGCTTCGACCCGATTATCATCTCCGTGCCCAGCCAGAACAGCTTCTCGCGGTTTGTGACGCTGCCGCCGGTCGAGGCGAAACGGATCCCGGAGATCGTGCGGTTCGAGGCGGCCCAGCAGATTCCGTTCGATATGAGCGAGGTCCAATGGGACTATCAGCTCATGAGCGATCCGGACAGCCCGGAGAAGAAAGTCGGGCTGTTCGCCATCAAGAACGAAGTGGTCAACGCGGCCATGGAATCGTTCGAGCGTGAGGACCTGCAGATCAGTTACGTCCAGATGGCCCCGATGGCACTCTACAACTACCTGGTTTTCGACCGGCCGGACCTGGTGAGTTCCGATAAGCGGGCCGCCGTCATCATCAACGTCGGCGCCGACAGCACCGATCTGGTCGCGTGCACCGCGTCCGGCGTGTGGCAACGGTGCATCATGACGGGCGGCAGCGCGTTCACGAATGCCATCGCGGAGACCTTCAAGCTCAACTTCGAGAAGGCCGAGAAGCTCAAGCGCACGGCCCCGGTGAGCAAGTATGCCCGGCAGATCTTCCAGGCGATGCGGCCGGTATTCACCGATTGGGCCGGGGAGGTCCAAAGGTCGCTGGGCTTCTATACCAGCTCGAATCCGGACGTGAAGGTGACCAAGGTCATGGCCATGGGCGGCGGCACCAAGCTTCGTGGCCTGCTCAAGTATCTCGCGCAGACCATCCAGATTCCGGTAGAAAAACCGGATGTATTCAAGCGGCTGGCCGTGGCGCCCGGCGTTTCGGCGGCGAAATTCCACGAAAACGTCGGTGATTTTGGCGTGGTCTACGGGCTCGGATTGCAGGGCGTGGGGCTGGCCCGCGTGGAGAGCAACCTGCTCCCGACGAGCGTCGCGCGGTCTATGGCCTGGGCGGGCAAAACGAAATACTTCATCGGCGCCGCAGTCATGCTGCTGGTGGTCTCCGGGATGTGTCTGGGACGCGTCTTCGTGGACAGGCTCAGCCACCGCAGGAACGAGGACGCACGATCCAGGATCAGAAGCGTCGTCAGCGCGGCCCAGCGCGCCATTGAGAAAACCAGCGGCATCGCGGACCAGGAAACGCAGTTTCAGCAGCGTGTCCGCAAGCAATTCGAGTTGTTCCAGTACCGTGAGGTCGTTCCGCAGATCCACGAAATCATCATCTCGGCCCTGCCGAACGCCACGACCAATCCGGAGCAGAAGGCGCTCTACGAGGCCTTTGCCAAGGGAGACGTCGAAACGGTGACGCAGGTCCCGCGTCCCGAGCGTAAGCAGTTGTTCCTGACCCACGTATCCATATACTACTCGGATGACCTGGCGACGGCGCAGTTCGGCAACACGGCAGTGACGCGCCGGGACGCCATGATGCAGGCGAACATGATGGGAGGAGAGGAATCCGCGGCCTACGACGAGACGATGGCCCAGATGGAGGAGATGTACGGCTCCGCCTACATGCAGGAGTATATCCTCGGCACCCCGACGCAGGAGGAGAAAGACGCGGGATTCGTCGTCAGCCTGGTCGGATACAGTCCCTACCGGGATGTCGGGGAATTGCTCGATCCTCCCAACGTCAGGGCCGATCCGGGCCGGTGGGGCTTCATGACGCGTCTGGAGAATCTGGACCGGTGGCTCGGCGCCAACTACCCCGACGCCAACTGCCCACTGGAGTTGTATAGCAGACAGGCCGAGCACTTCAAGCTCATCAGGGACCCGGTGGACATCGAGAGCGTCCCCATGGGTATCGGTTTGACGCAAGTCATTCCGGACCCGGCTGCGAGGAACACGACCCCGACTTACGTCTATGCGCCGGGCATGGGTGCCGTGAACGGGACCCAGATTCTGGTCGATCCCATGACCAGGGAGGTCATTAGCGCCGAGCCCCAGACGGACCAATACGGCAATCCCAGGTTCGATTCCGTGGGCCGACCATTAAGGAACGTGCACGATTACTGGTTCGCCCTGGACTTCAAGCTCAAATGGACCCAGGCGCCGGAGGAAGCAGGCGGCTCAACCGGCGCGTCGGTCGTCAGGTAGCGGACGCGGGCCACAGTCATGAAGCAGATACAGGCAGGAAAGGCAGATGAATAAACCGAACGTCAGCATGAAAGATGTGTTGGGGAAGGTCGGCTTTCTAAGGAATAACCTCGCGCTGCTGGTGCCCATCATCATCGCCGTGGCGGCCTTGCTGCTGTTCATTCCGACACGGCTCCTGCGCGGCAAGCTCCAGGAAACCATCAGGCAGGAGAGCGTGCGGATGGGTGATCAGATCGACAACCTGATTCAGGACGTGAACAAGGCAAGCGAGGCGGAGGCATTCGAGCGGTACATCGAGCGCTACGCGAAGGACGTCAACCAAATAGAGCTGCTGGCAAGACAGACGACGCAGCGCGAGTTGCTCAGCTACAGGCTGTTCCCGGATACGAACGAGCTGTCGCCGCTGCTGTTCGAGGAGTTCGGCAGCAGATACATCGCGGGCACGGAGGCCATGCTGGCGGACATGGGCGCCCAGGGCCCTCCCGCGGATGCGGAGATCGACGCGGCCCTGAGAAACGCTCCTCGCGCGACGTATCAGCGGGGCGGCGCCTACGGCGGGTACAGCCCGGGCCCGTCGCCCCTGATGCCGACGATGTCCGGATACGGCCAGCGGCGGACCTTTCGCATCACGTCGGAGATGGACCTCAAGATTCTGGACAAGGTCTGCGTGGACCGGGCCAGGGCGGCGAAGGTGTACGCCAACCTCGTCGATATGGACGGTTACACCTATTGGAGCGAATGGAAGTTCGAAGACCGGGACAAGGCCTACCGGGACTGCTGGTACTGGCAGTTGGGGTACTGGATCATCGAGGACGTTGCCGCCACCGTTCGCGAGATGAATAAGAATTCGGAGAACATCCTCAACGCCCCGGTGAAGCGGCTCATGAATGTGAGCTTCGTTCTCCGGGCGCGGCTGCCGGGGATGCAGCTCAGGCGCCGGGGCATCAGGCGGAACAAGGACGTGCAGAGCCCGGTCTACGTCACGAGCGCCAGGGATGCCATGACCAAACCCTGCACGGGTCGATTCACTAATGAAGAGACCGATGTGGTCCACTTCAACGTGCGGGTGGTGATTCGCGCGGACGACGTCATGGCTTTTATGCAGAGACTGTGCAGTGCCAAAGAGCACAGGTTCCTCGGCTTTTACGGGGACCTGCCGGCGCAGACGTGCAAGCACAACCAGATCACGGTCCTGGAGAGCAATATCGCGCCCGTCAATCGGGTAGGCTACGAGCACGATTTGTACCGATATGGCGACGATGCCGTTGTGGAGTTGGACCTGATCTGTGAGTACATTTTCCAGAAAGCGGCCTATGAAGATATCAAACCCCAACTGGTGAAGGACGACATCGTCGAAGCGGCCACGGCGAAACAGCCTGGACAACGGGCACGATAGGACGGTTGGGAAGACACGATAGGATAACGGGGTAGGTTATGCGAGAACTTGTGGCGAAAATCGGGCGGTTCTGTGAGGACCACGTCGAGAAGATCGTGCTGGTGTTGGTGAGCGTCGTCTGCGGGTGGCTGTTCTTCACGCGCGTGATCTTCAGCCCCAACGCTGTGACGTTCGACAATCGGGATTTCAGTCCCGGCCAGATTGACCAGTACATCGACAAGCAGAAAGCGCAGGAGCTTCGCGCCAGCCTGCAGCAGCAGCAGACGGGGGCCGCCAAGCCCTACAAGTCTCCGCGCACCGCGTTGATCGCTCCCCGCGACCCCGTCGTTGCCGGCCTGTTCGACCGGCCCCTGGCCGGCGGCTTCGAGGGATTGTTCGACGACCCTCTGGGCTTCATCAATCCGGTGTCCGTGCCCAAGCCGGCGCCGCTGCCCCCGGACCGAATGTACGCGTCGCGCCGGTATCGGCTGCCTCTGATACCCGACTTGACGGACGTGGCGGTCAACCATATCCGCGCGGCGGCCTACGTCCCTCTCGAGGAAATCACACCTCAGATGACGTATGACAAGGCCCCGGTCGAGCCGAATGACATCGACCTGGTCACGGTCGAGGCCCGATTCGACACGGCGGAGTTGTACCGTCGGTGCTTTGCGAGCTTTGCCGGCGTGGACGTTCAGAAGGACGAGTGGCGCGATCCCTGTCTGGCGGACCCGGTCTTCGCAGCGCTTCAATTGGAGCGGCAATATTTGCAGGAGGACGGAACCTGGAGCGACTGGCGGGAACTGCCTCGCAGCCGGATCGAGCCGTATCAGAAACTCTTCACGGTGGTCGAGAAGATGGAAGACCTGCCCCCGGGCGGCCTGGAAGTCCGGCTGATGCAGTTCGATCAGAAACGGGTGACCATGGAACTGCTGCAGCCGGAATCCTATCAGATCGCCTCGGCCGAGGAAGACTGGTTCCCGCCCGGCTTCTACGGCAAGTTCAAGCTGTTGCAGAGAAAAATGGAAATGGAAGAAAAGCAAAAGCAGAGGGAGGACCTGCGCGGGCAGACCGACCGCACGGCGGACAGCCGACGGGACACGACAACCCGGGGCGGGGCCGGCGCCTATGGCGGCACCCAGACCGGGCGCGCGTCGCGGGGTATGGCACGGAATCAGATCGGTGCGACAGGCGATTCCCTGTACGGCACGCAACGCGGCGGCCGCGGGACGCGCCGGACGGACCAGGGCCTCCAGGGCCTCAATCCGACACCCGGCGGAAGGGCCCGCCCGACCCGGCGCGGGCAGGGTGCGGGAGAGCAGGCCTACTACGACGACATGTACGCGGTGGGCATGGGTGGCGTAGACGGGAGGAGGAAGTCGACCGATGAAGTCTACCTCGAATTCGCCAAGGAGTTGCTCAACTACCGGACGGACCTTTCCAAGCTGGACAAGCCGCTGCTGGTCTGGGCGTTTGACGACACCACCGAGCCCGGCACGACGTACCGGTATCGGATGCGCCTCGGTATTTTCAATCGGGTGGCCGGGACCAGTCAACTCGTCGAGCGGGACATGGACAAGAAGAATCAGGTCATCCTGTGGAGCGCATATTCCGAGGCGACCGAACCGGTCGAGGTCCACAACATGTTGTACCTCTTTGCGAAGGACGCTCAGGAGCGGACGAAGACGGCCACCGTGGAGGTGGCCCGTTACACGCTTGGCTACTGGCGCACGGAAGACTTCCAGGTCAAGCTGGGCGAGACGATCGGCAAAGAGGTCGAGCCGAAGCCGGAGAAGGCGACAGCCCGGACGCTCGGTGGTCGTATCACGAATCCGCGCGACAACCTGATGATGGCGAGCACGCCGGGCGGGTTGGGCATGCCGGGCATGGCGGATTACATGACCGGCACAACGGACCAGACGCCGCCGCCCACGGTGGATTATACCACCGGCAAGGTGCTTGTCGACCTGGTCCAGGTCAGTGATTGGGGCCGGGCGCCGAATCTGCGCCCCCGGACGTACCACGAAATGCTCTACACGGGCGACGGCACACGCATCGAGCATATGCCGGTCAGTACGACCAACTGGCCCGAGAATCTCTTGCAGACGTATCAGTACATCCTGAGCGAGAAGCGCAGAGACCCGCAGCCTTTCCGGGCATTCAACAAGGGAGGCCTCCGCGGCCGCGGGCGGCGCGGCATGCTGGGCACGGAGGGCTACGAGGATATGGGCGGGGCCTACGATGAGACGATGATGGATATGGGAGGCGAAGGCGGCTACGGGCCCTATGGCCCATACCAGTAGTCGGAGGCACAGATTCCGATCAGTGCGTGTGCGTGCGCGGTGTGTCATCCCTTCGGCTACGCTCAGGGCAGGCTCTGAACGAAGCGCGGCGCAGTGAAGAGGGTTCCCCAAGCGCGAAAATAGGCGTTTGGGGGCCCCGACGATCTGGGCTACGAACGGGAGAAACGTCTCATCCGGGGGTCGGATCCTCCGGCTTCGCCTCAGAGCCTGCCCTGAGCATGGCGAAGGGATGACTGATACCGATTCCGATCGAACTTTTCGTAGTGTGGCATGCGCGCCGGGTGGCAGCGTCAAAACCGGAGGTCTTGGCGATGGTTCCCGCGCAGGCAACCAGGCCATCGCCAAGCTGCGCTTGGGGCCCCCAACGCGA
>CAYFUB010000523.1:0-13055 GCA_964346195.1 uncultured Pirellulales bacterium | reverse complement strand
GGTCGTGCTGCCGAGGTCCAGGTCCGTGGTTCCGCCGGACGGCAGATAGATCGCGTACAGACGCCCGGGATAAGCAAAGCAGTAGTCGTCCGGCGCCGAGGTCAACTCGTCGTGATGGTCCATTTTGGCAAACGGCAGTCGATCCCGAAAGAACTCCAGCGCATAGCGGGTCAGGTCCCAGAGGTGGTCACGGCTGCGCCAATCCTCGCAGTTGAGGTCGTTATGTGCGAAGTTGTATCCGAAGTACCATTCGACGCCCGCCCCGCCGGCCATCAGATTGGCCCAGAGATGCTTGGTGCGCACCTCATCATGCCAGTAGTCGTCTCGATCGGGCTTGACACCGGTGTGAGCCGGCCCGATTTCGTCGAGACAAACGAACCACTTGCGGCCGGCCGCCGCCGAGCGGTCCAGCCATTTGACCGTCTGGCCGTGCGTGTCGTTCGTCTGCAACGAAGGCCCCTCGAAATCCTTGTAGCCGAGCAGGGGCTCATAGACCTTGTCATATTGGCCGGGATAGGTGTGGCAGACAATCGGATGGTCATAGGGGTCCAGTCCGCGGATGTACGCACAGAAAGCCTTCTGCTGCTCGGTCGTGTTCGTGTTCTCTTCTCCCAGGTTCCAGACCAGCGCCGGGTGGTGGGCGAAGCGCGCGATCAGCTCACGGTAGTACAGCTTGCGCTCGCGCCCCAGCTCACCGCCGTCCAGACCCTGATCGTTCTCCGTTTCCTGAGTGACGACATGGAGCATGAGTCCGAGCCGGTCCATGTGCGAGAAGACGATCTCCCACTGGTCCAGCTTGCCGCAGTCGAAGGTGAACTTGTCGTTGGGATCGCTCCAGGGCCAGACATCCTTGCCGTCGCCGCCATCGACGTTATAGGTGAGGAAATAAACGCTGTTCATGCTCTTGGAGGCGAGATAGTTCAAGGCGCCAATGATGCCCTTGCCCTTGCCGTTCTTCCAGGTGGGGTCGCCGGGCCGCCAGTCCTGGACGTGCGGCTGATAGTGGTGGATGAACTCGTCCCCGGCGGCCTCGCCCTCGCGCCTCAGTGCGGCGCTGTCGTAAGTCCCGTCGAAATCGGCGTAGGCCAGGAAATTCTCCGGGCTGTCGGCCCCGGCCTTGATGAAGTAGGTTCCCGTATGGGCGAATTGCAGGTAGCGCTGGCCTACGTACCGGAGCAGGCCCTGGGCGCGGAAGTCCCGTCCCATTTTATTGGTCGGCGCGATCACCAGCATCCCGCTGATGCCGTCGAAGGCCAGCGGCTCGCCGGCCTGGGCACTGCCGTCTACGGCGACATCCCGACCCGTGCGGAACGAGGCGGTGTACGTCCAGGTGCCCGGCTCCGGCGGCAGGAAATGCACCCGCCATTTGTTCCCTATAGTCGTACCGCTTTCAGCCGCATTGCCATCGGCAGCGTAATACCCCGGCACGATGTACTGTTTGCCGTCCTTCGTGAAAGTGACATTCAGTCGGTAATCGAGAAACGGATTGGGCAGGTCGAGCTCGCTCGACCGCGGCCCGTCGAACGTCAGCATTACCTCGTGCCACTGCCTCAACTCGCCGGAAACCACGGCCGGGTTGACACTACGGACCTTCGTCGCACAGCCCGCGGCCAGGGCCAGCGCAGTGACAAGCGATAGTGCCAATCGATCTGACTTCATCTCCGAGCTCCTTAGTCAATGCTCATGCAAATCCAACTGCTCAAGATGACGTGTCCGCCAGGGCTCTCCGCAGACTCCGGAACAGGTCACCCGCGTGGGTAGCGGTTCTGTAGAACCGTTCGAACCAGTCGCCGAAGGGATGGTCATTGATCAGGTAGGTCCACGTTGACGAAGGCCCCTTGAGCCCTTCTTTCTCCATATCGATCCCGTCGGTGGTAATCTCCGCGGACAGGAACGTCTCCACAATGCTGTCGTCTATCGTGTCCAGCAGACGATGGAAAGCTCGTCCGACCGTCACGTGATACTCGTCCAGCGGTCTGCTGCCGCCGGCGGTGGTCAGATGGATGCCCTCGCGCACGTGGGCGACGTAGTCGAGATACTCCGCCCAACACCGGTCGATGTGGAAGAGGGTGATCTGCCGCTCGGCCTGATCGAGGACCACCGGGCCGAACCGGGCCAGCAATTGCTGATAACGTTCCGGCGCGCGCTGCCGCAACAGAGATGCGGATGCCTTGCCTGTCAGCACATCCTGGCGCCTCCTGTGCACGCGCCAGCGTTGCCGGTCGATGACATAGCTGTACTGCCAGAGCGTCTTGCGAATTTCCAGATTCTGACCTTCCATGACACGCTGCACGTGGGCAATCTCTCGACTGACTTCGGGATCGTCAACGGGTTCGTCTTGGGCAAGGCCATCGTATCCGTGGACCACCTGCTCGTCAATGCCGAAGCGTTGAAACAGGTCGTCCTGGACGCTGACGAAGAAACGGGAAGAGCCGGCGTCGCCCTGCCGGCCGGCCCGGCCGCGCAACTGGTCGTCGACGCGCCGGCTTTCGTGCCGATTGGTCCCGATGACGTACAGGCCGCCGAGGGCCGCCACTTCGTCGTGATATCGCCCCTCTCTACCACCCAGCCGGATATCCGTGCCGCGTCCGGCCATGTTGGTCGAGATGGTCACGGCACCCGGAACACCCGCCTGCGCGACAATCTCGGCTTCCAGCTCATCGTTCCGGGCGTTCAGGACCTGGCAGTCCACGCCTTTTCCTCTCAGGGCGTCGGCCAGTTCCTCCGATTCGGCGACGCTGCTGGTGCCCACCAGAATGGGCCGGCCGGTGGCGTGGACGGCGGTAATCTCCGCGATGATCGTCCGGCGTTTGGCCTCTTTGCTCACAAAGACCAGGTCCGGGTCGTCCCGGCGCAAGGAGGGCCGGTGAGGGGGAATGACCACCACGGTCAGGCGATAGAACTGCGTGAATTCCTCCGCGGCCGCCTGCGCCGTAGCCGTCATGCCGCAGAGCTTCGGATACAGTTGGGCAAAATGGATCAGCGTAACGGAGCCGCGGATCAAGCCTTCCGCCTGGACCGGCAGCCCTTCTTTGGCCTCGACGGCCGCCTGAAGGCCGTGGGGCCAGTGCCGGTCCTCGACGACCCGGCCGGTGAATTCGTCGACCAGCTTGACTTTGCCCTCGCGCACGATGTAATCCACGTCGCGGGCCAGCAGAACCTGGGCGTGGAGAGCCTGGTAAAGCTGACCCACGAGAAGCATATTCTCCGCCAGATTCGGGCAACGCAGGGCTTTCTCGGCCCGGTCGAGCCCCGCGTCCGTCAGATAAGCGTTCCGAGCGTTCTCGTCCGTGTCGTAATCCACCCCGGGCTGGAGGGCACGCACCGCTTCCGCTATCTCGTATGGATTGGCCACGACTTCGTCCGTGCTGCCCGCAATCACCAGCGGGATGCGCGCCTCGTCGATGAGAATGGAATCCGCCTCATCCACCAGGGCGAAATGAAAGGGTCGGTGGACGAGATTCCCTTTGTCCTGGCAAAGGTGGTCGCGCAGAAAGTCGAAGCCCGCCTCTTTTGCCGTGCTGTAGGTGACGTCGCAACCATAGGCGTCCTGCCGGTCTCGTGGGGCCATTCCCTCCTGGATGAAGCCGACGCTCAGACCCAGGAATTCATAGATGGGCCCCATCCACTGCGCATCCCGGCGGGCCAGATAATCGTTGAATGTCAGCACATGGACCCCGTCGCCGGTCCACGCGTTGAGACAGACGGGGGCGACGGCCGCGAGCGTCTTGCCCTCGCCGGTCTGCATCTCGACCAGTTTGCCCTGATGCAGAGCTATGCCGGCCAGCATCTGGACGTCGAAAGGATGCATGCCGAGTACGCGCCGGGAGACTTCGCGCACCAGGCCGAAGGTCTCGATGAGCAACTCGTCCGAAGAGACGCCGGCCCGTGCGCGAGCCGCCAGTTGCTTTGAGAGTTCCTTGAGTTGCCCATCCGATTGTTTCTTGAGTGCGGCCTCTCGCACGCTGATCTGTGCCAGGAGCTTCTCGTACGGCGTCAGATCGAACTCAATGCACCGGCCCCGAAAACGATGGAAGATCTGCCGCAGTTTGCCAACGATCATAGACGCTCCAGACGTCCGCACCTACGTACTCCGCCGGTCTGCCATCACGGGTACCTCGGCAGCCGCGGCCCTATTGTACCGGCTTTTCTCACACGGGGGAACCTCGGTTTCGCGAGCGTGAGCCCGCGCATGGAAGGGGCCAGGCGCGCTCGGCCTGGCCCCTTTATGCGCCGCTGACCGGTTACGACAATGCGCTATATCCCGCCGTCGAGCTGGAAACGATGGGCCTGGTTGTCGTTGCGAAGGGCGAGGTTGTGCTTCTTGATGTGCCCGGACTTGAGCCTGATCTCATAGGGTATGAACCAGCCCCGATAGTTGGCCGATTGGAACGGCTCGCCGATCGAGATGACCTCCAGTCCGCCCAGGTAGTCCTTCATAAACGGGGAGACATCCGTCTGGCCCAGGAACTTGATCAACTCGTCCCAGTCCTCCTCGGCACAAGCCTTGAAGAAGGCTGTTGCGGCCTCCTTCGGGGTCATCTGCTCATATCTCTCATTGTCGGGGAGGATTTCCAGCGGCGCGGTTCGAATGACGTCCTGCGGCAGTTCGAGACGGAACAGGGCCGGGTCCAGGTCGATGTTGTACTCGGCCTCGACGAGCTGGAACACCAGGACATCCCGACCATTGTCGTGGACGTAGATCTCCAGGTCCTCCAGCAGTTTCGTCCGGGCATTGAAACGGTAGATCTTCAGGTGGTCGGAGCTCTCGAGGTACTTGTTCCGCAGGTAATCGGTCGGGGGGACGTTCGTTGGCATCTCGACGGCAACGACGATCATCTCACGGCCGTCGGGCCCCGTCTCCCGATAGGACGTGAACCCCGCCGGACGCTCCGACGCGCGCCGGGCCTCTCGGGCCATGACCTTGTTGACCTCCACGAGACATTCCTTCCAGTACCGCTCCGGACTGCGATCTTCCACCTCGTGGACCTCGTTGAGATGCTTCATGAACATGGTGGAGGTCCGGCCGTCCATGACGACCACCCGGCCTGGCTCTTCCAGCCGCCACCTGCCCCATTCGTCGCCGGTACACTGCTTCCAGAAATCGATGTCGGTGAAATCACGATCCAGGCGGATGCAATGGAAATTGTCGTTGGGAGGCGTACGCATCCGGACCTTGATGTGGAACGACATCAGACCGTTCATCGCCTCGGCCGCCTGGTAGAAGACCTCGGCGGCGGACGCCGTGGGGGTGGACCTGACCAGGAACGAAACCGGCAGAGCGACTGCCAGGATGACCAGGGCCGCCGCGGCCAGCTTGGTGATGGGACTCTTCATGAGGATTCTCCTTAAAGCCGGCCGTAGGGCAGCCGGTGGTTGCTTCTTGCGTTGTTTCAGCACATCGAGCAGGTGATCCAGGATTCTGCGGTGTGTCCCGACATCGGCCCGGCACCGCAGACTCCTGATCAGCCTTTCGAGCTCTCTTTCAGGTTTCATGTTTCCACCTGACCATTCAGTATTGACCGCAGTCTGTCCAATCCGTACCGGTACCGGCTCCACGCCGTCTTGGCGGAGATACCTTGCATGCGCGCTATCTCGCGGAATCTCAAGCCGCCATGCAGGTGCAGCAGAACGGCTTCCCGCTGCTCCCAGGGCAACTCCAACAGGGCCGTCGTGAGCCGCTGTTGCTGCTCGGCAACGATGGCCGCCTGGAGCGGCCCCTGCTGCCGCACTTCCACCGTCTGGGCGACCCCCAGGGGCGCGCCGGCCCGACGCCGGTCTCTCCGCAGGTAGTCCCGCGCGCGGTTCGCAACGCAAGTCGCCAGATAGCCCTTGAAGCTGCCTGTCAGCTCGAAGGTGTCGATCGACTCGATGAGCTTCGTGAACACGTCCTGCAGGACGTCCTCGGCCAGATCCGCCCTGCCGAGCAGGCTCCCGGCCAGTGTCAGCAGGTCGTCGGCGTACCGGCTGTAGAGCCGGCACAAGGCCCGCGGGCTGCCTTGTCGGAGTCGCCACACAAGGTATCGATCTTCGAGCATCGTCATTCGCGACCTGACGTCAGAACCACGAATCTTCACCCATATAACGCAAGACCGGCACCGTTTCCTCTAACCCGCCTCGAAATTGTCCTGACAGAGCGCATAGAAAAGCCGGGTCTCCGCCGACCCGGCCGTGTTCCCTTTGTCGATGGATGGGAGCTACCGTCCGATTCTGAACTCGTACTGATTGGCCTCGGCCTTCTCGGCATCCTCCTTGGCCCGGCAGCGGAGGATGAAGCCGTCCCCCGTCTTCTCGTATTCGAACGGCTGGCCGCTGAACAGGTCGAGCGGCGAACCGGCGGGGAGAGCATCGGGCAGCCGGCCTGTTCGGGCCTTCGTCGCGTACAGATCGACCGCCACTTGGAGAGCGTTGAAATGGGTGTGCAGCCTCGTCGCCAGCAGGTACACTCGGTGTTCTGCCGGCAGCGAGATGGCGGTCAATGTGGCGTCGGCATTCTCCTTGGATTCCGCGCAAACCTGGCGGCCGAGTTCTTCAAGTTCGGCGTACACCTGGGCATAGGGCAGCCCCGACTGCACTGTCGCGGCGAGCGTGCCGATGGAGTTGAACCAGTGCGTCCGGTTTCTCTCGAAGAACGCGTCGTCGCCTGCCAGAAGCCGGGTCCGACCTTCGCTTTGGGCGAAGTCGGGGTCATCCTGTTCCAGCATTTTGACTATAGCCGGAATCCTGTCCTTCTGCATCGACATGGCGCAGACCTGGGCTTCCTGCATCAGAGCGTCCGCCATGGAGGGAAAGGAGGCCTGAATCTGACCCAACTGTGTCTTGAGTTTGCTCAGGGCTTCGACGTCGGCCGGCATGGTCTCCAGGACCCTCTGAATCATTCGATTTGTCAATCCGCTGGTCGCAATTCCGATCAGGTACATGACGAGGGGCTTGTCCACGGCATCCCGGGACATCTTGTAGGTGACCATGCAGCGATCCAACGCAGTCCGGTAGTCTCCCTGTTCCGCCAGCAACATGGCTTCGCTCAAGACCAGATAAGTGATGCGCTTGATCGACTGAGGGTTTGCCAGCGTCAGCTCAAATCCTTGAGAGTAGTCGTAGCCCCAGTCACAGTGCGGGATCCCTGCGGCTTTGACGACATATTCGATGACTTGCCGGTTCTTGTCGAGGTGCTCCCGGATGGCCTCGTTGGAGGCGATTCGGCCGGCGCGAAAGTCGGTGAGCATCTGGTCCATCGTGGCGTCCGGCTTCTCGTAGAGCAGGAATGTCTGATAGTAGAGCAGGGCGGCGTTGTCGGTCTGCTGGCCCTGTGTCGTTGCGATGCATGCCAGCATCGTGGCGATGCAAACAATCACTGTCGTTCTGTGGTCCTGTATGGTCTTCATGGTCTGATCCTCTCGTGGCTCATGTTCCTTTGAGTTCTCGTGCGAATGCTCGAACCGAAATCCTCTCCGGCTCGGTTCCCAGCCTGCGATCGGCTTCTTCACACAACTGGTCGATTGCCTCGAGGCCGCCTCGACGGCAGGCCGCGTTGAGAGAACCCACGGTCAGCAACTCGGCTGCTGACCGCGGTCTGCTTCCGACGGATGGCGGCGGGGTTACCTCTTGTGGCCGGCGATCGATGACGATCAAGGCCAGGATTACTATCGCGGCCACCGCGACAACCTTCACAGCGATCCTCCAACCTTGCGGCCGGATGGGTGCGGAGACGCCGGCTGTCGCCGTCACAAGCTCTGCAAGGAGGTGCTGGCGAACTGTCTCATCAGCCCGGGGTTTCGACTCGACCTGTGCATGCTTGATGGACCTCTTGATGTCCTTCAGCGATCGCATTCTGACACCTCGCCGTTCAATGATGAACGCAGTTTCTGGAGTCCGCCGCGGTACCGGCTGAGGGCCGTCTTGAGGGGCACGTGCTGGAACGCGGCGATCTCCCGGAACTTCAGACCGCCCTGCAGGTGCAGGGTAATAGCCTCGCGCTGCTCGACGGGCAGCCGGGCCAGGGCTCTGGCGATCTGCCGGAGTTCCTCGCTGCACACGACCCACTGGTCCGGCCGCCACGTATCCGAAACGGCCCCGGCCGCTTCATCCAGCGAAACGGTCCTCCGAACCCGGCCCGCACGACTGATGTTTCTGGCCCGGTTGGCCACGCACGTAGCCAGATAGCTTTTCAGCGAGCCGCTTAGCCGGAATTGCCGCGCCTGCCGGATCAAGGAGGCGAACACGTCGTGCACGATGTCTTCGGCGAGGGCGGTATCGTTCGACAGGGACACGGCCAGTCGGAGCAGATCGTCCCGGTACTTCTCATAGATACGGCAGAGCGCCGGAGCGTTTCCCCGCCGCAATCTCGATACCAGCCATCTGTCTTCCAGCACTAAGCTGCACCTTTCCACCGCATGGACCGATCCATTTGCATCTATATAACACGCCTGAGGTGGTTTCTACTCATCGGAAAGTGCTTTTTCTTGTGCGGAAAGCGGCGGCGCAATAAAAAGGCCGAGCCCGAATGGCATGAAGATAAGGCGTAAGTCGTGCTGAGACCGGGCCTTGACAAAAAGGCCTCCCGTGTTTGAGTTGGTCATTAGGTCGTAGGAATACAGGAGATCAACTCAAGCACCAAGGAGGCCAGTCATGGCGAGTATGGCACATTTCCGCAACGTTCTCAAGGACCAATTGTTTCAGCGGCTGGACTACGTGGGTGAGTATCTGCGTGCGCAAGACCTGAGGGAGGCTGCGTTCGCTGCACACTATGAATGGCGTGACCGGATCTGGACTCCGGTGCAGACGATGTGGGCCTTCTTGTGGCAGGTTCTGCACCCGGGTTGGTCGTGCCGAGCGACCGTGGCCGCCGTGCTGGCGGAGCAGGCAGCGGCCGATTGCCCACCCAAGGCTTCCGGGGATCCGACGGCTTACTGCCAGGGACGCAAGCGACTTCCCTTGTCGTTGTTCCCGCACGCGCTGCGGACCGTCGGGTGCACCTTGGAGAGCAAGGTTGGTCAGGCGTATCGGTGGTGTGGTCCGCGGGTCTGGGTGGTGGATGGCTCCAGTTGCTCAATGCCGGACACACCCGAGTTGCAAGAGGCTTTTGGCCAGCCTACGGGGCAAAAGAAGGGTTGTGGCTTTCCGGTGGCCAAGGTGGTGGCCCTGTTCTGCTGGGCCAGCGGGGCGGTGCTCGACGTGGCGATTGGGGCTTATCGCAGTAACGAGCTGCGTCTGTTCCGTCAGCTCTGGGGTCAACTCCAGGGCGGTGATGTAATCGTGGGAGACCGGTTCTACTGTGCTTATGCCGATCTGGCGCAACTGGCGGCGATGGGCTGTGATGCGGTGTTTCGCCTGTGGGGCGCGCGGACCCGCACGATGGACTTTCGTCGGGGCCCACGGCTGGGCAAAGAGGATCGTCTGGTCACGTGGTCTCGATCCCCGACGTGCCCGCGTACGCTGTCGCTGAAAGAATTTGCCCTACTGCCGCCGATGTTGACCGTGCGTGTGCTTCGCTTCCACACCGAGACCAGAGGCTTTCGCAGTCGAACGATCCTGGTAGCCACGACCCTGCTGGACCCCAAGTTGTATCCGCTGGAGCAAATCGCCGCTTTGTATGGAGATCGCTGGACGGCGGAACTGCGGATTCGGGATGTCAAGACAACGCTCCGCATGGATGTCTTGCGGGGCAAGAGTCCCGATGTTGTACGCAAGGAGATCTACCTGCATTTCGTGGTCTACGACCTGATCCGCGCCCTGATGTGGCAGGCGGCTGGCGAGTGTAACCGACCGCTACATTGTCTGAGCTTTGCCGGGACGATGCAACGCTTCGATGCGATCGCGCCCTATCTCTACTTGTTCGCCGGTACCGCCAAAGGCATCCGGCTGTATCAGTTGCTGCTGTCGTGGATCGCGTGTGATCCCTTGCCCCATCGACCCGGCCGTATCGAGCCCAGAGTCCTCAAGCGAAGGCCCAAGCCATACAAGCTGTTGAATCGCCCTAGAAACCAGATGCGAAAAGCCCTTTTACGATGAAGACTTACGCCTTATCTTCATGCCATTCGTACCGGACCCCTTTAATTCAACAGAAACAGAACAACTGCCGCAGCGGGCGGCGCCGCAACGACCAACCATTTCGTTCTCTTCACGTTGAGACCCTCCTACGTAGTATTCCTTGGATCTGGTTCACCTACCCAGGCTCCTTGTGCGCAATCCACCCCCCCTCGGTGAACCGAGCCTAGATCGAGCCCATGTCCATCGTCTTACCGTTCTACTCTTTCTTTTCGGCGTAGAACGCACCGGAGACACCGGGTCCTTTGCTCCACTGGCCGTCCGTGATTTTCAGGATGCCGTCTTCCTCGGCAAGGGTGCCTTCCCAGTACTGGATGCCGAACCCTCCATATCGGGTGAGCTTGATATGATCGCCGGACACCTCCACATCCGCGATCTTGTCGCCATAGGTCCCTTCATGGACATCATCCAGGGTGCCGGAGTAAGAGTCTCCGTCCTTCTTCAGGGTGAACTCGCCGTGGTAGGGGTAGGGACCCTGGTCCCAAGACCATGTGCCTTCTATGTCAAAAAGCTGAAAAGATGGGCCTGATCTGGACGAGGGCTGTGTGGCGCAGCCTGCCAAGAAGAAGGAAACGATGAGTGCCAGAATCAGTTGAAGGCGGTCTGGTTTGAAGCGGTGCGTAGTCATGCGAAAGCCCCTTCAGAGAAGTAATGATGGTTGTGTGTTTTCCATACAACCTAGCAGGAGAATTAAAGGTGTCCGGTCCGAATGGCATGAAGTTAAGCAGTTGAACCCTCTGTTTTGAGGTCGAAAACGCGGATTTGTTGCCTCTCCTGGGCCTTATCTTCATGCCATTCGGCCGAGCCCGATGGCCCGGCCTGGATCGATTCCGGAGGATTTCACGCCTACGGTGCGACCGACGTGCGAACCTGTTGGGCCAGATCGATGACTTTCTGATAGGTCACATCCGCTGGTGCCTTGCCGTCCTCGCTGAGCTCCGCCATCGCGCCGAGAACCCATTCGTCGAACTCGGCGGCGGTCTCGATGGGGAACTCGGGCTTCACGGTCGTGTGGTCGAAGGTGAAGTGCCGTGCGAATTCGAGATTCCATCGGTAGAGCATCTCGTACCCGGTCGCTTGGACATCCGCGGGCGGTGTGCCGTTCGGAACATACAGACTCCATTCGACGAATCTGCCCTGTTTGCGTGTGAAGGCCAGATGGTATCCCGTATAGAGGGGCGCGCCGGAGCCGTTGTCCGGTTTGAGGGCATAGAATTCGATGGGCAGCTTCGGCAAGGGCCCGCCGAACGTCACGCCTTCGAAAAGCACTGCCTGCTTTTCTGCATCCATGGGGTCGAAGCTCTGCCATCCGAGAACGATGCTCCCATCCGCCAGAGCAAAGGCCAGCTTCGGACCACAATAATAGTACCAGTGTTCGTCCCTGAATCCGGGGAGCCCGCTTCTGCCAAGCTCCATGGGGTAAGCGGTCTGGGGGGAATTGCGCGCTGTATAGCCCTCGGGCGGTTCCAACGAGAACGTGCCCTCGGGCGGCTCGACGTTGTACTCGATGAGCGAGTAGTCCGTCGCGACTTTCCATTCGCCCGAGTCCACCTTTCGCAGGAACTGGGCCCGCGCCAGCCGGCCAGTATCGGCCGACAGCCACTGTCTCCATCGCCCGCCGTGAGCATCGTCCGATTGCCAGATGTCACAGGCGACGCCGTCGATTCGCTCGTCACCTACCACGATGGAATTGGAAAGCTGTGTGATGTCGCCGAACAGTTGTCCCGAGATCAGCTTGGAGATCCGGCGCACGCCCAGCTTCTGTTGATATTCGCTCACGCGCAAGTACACGACCGACCTGTCGCGGTGGTCAATCCGCATCCAGGAAGGACCATCGCGGATGACTTCGCTTACGTACACGTTGACGCCATCGGCGCCGCTGGTCAGTTGTGTTGTGGTGAACCGGGAGCGGGCGTTCACCACGTCGGTCCAGTTGTCGATCGCCGACGGTGGCACGTCGCTGCCGTCGGGCATCGTGTGTTTCGGGAAGTAATGCCAGCCCTGCACGTGAATCGTGCGGGCCTGCTCGAATTGTCGCGGCAGATCCGTGATGGCATAGGCCGGCGACGTCGATCCGTCGAGGACGATCAACGCGACGGCGGCGAGCACGAGGATCGCCGCGGCCGTGGCGAATTTGCTGTAACGACTCTTCATGATTCTTCTCCAAATGGTGTTTGTTCTTTCGTTCGTATGGAAACACTCAATCATTTGGAGCGCGCGCTCTTGACGATGTGCCATGCTCTCATCGATGCCGCCGAAGTATTCCACCAGCGAGGTGTCCTCCTGCCTCAGGGCCTGCAGGTAGTCGCGGCAGGGGGCACAGGTGCTCAGGTGCTCCTGTAGTTCCCGTTGATCCTGCTCGGACAATGGACCTGTGAAGGAATCCGTAATCCGGCGTCTGAATCCATGGCAGGTGTCACTCATGGGTACCCCTTTCGATCAGCAGCTCGTGCAGCGATTCTCTCGCCGCCCGGAGTCGCTCGTACACCAGGGACGGCGAGATGCCCAGCGTCCCGGCGATGCTCCCGGCGTCCTTGTGCTCGAAGTAGAACAGGACCAGGGGCAAGCGAAGCTCCTGCGGCAGCCGGGCAATGGCCCGTTCGAGGTCGTGATTCTCGTGCGTGGCCCCGGCGACCGTCGACTCCGGCTCGGTGGGCAGCCTCTTCGCCCGTTTTTGTCGCCGCAGCAAATCGAGGCACAGATTCTTGGCGATCCGCAGAATCCAGGGTTCGAACCGCTGCGGCCGGGCCAGTCGCCGGATGCTCTGGAAGCCTTTGAGCACCGTCTCTTGGGCGACATCCTCGGCATCGTGCACGTTGGCGAGCATGCCGAGACACAGGGCGAAGACGTGCCGGTAGTGCCTTTCGGCCAGCACCGAATACGCTGCCCTGTCGCCGCGCCGGCAGGCGCGAAACACATCTTCATCTGCATGTTCGTTCAACCGGAGCTCCTGAATCTGTTGCCCTAATCAAGACGAACGAGGGACCTTCCGACTACAGAAAAATCGC
>CAYFUB010000522.1:0-3485 GCA_964346195.1 uncultured Pirellulales bacterium | reverse complement strand
CCGATGAGCCCGACCTTGACCTCGTCGGAGCCGGCCGCATAGACCCGGCCGCCAAGACTCGAAGCCGTCACGAGCGCGGTCGCCGCAACCGCCGACTGCTTCACAAACTCCCGACGCGAAAAACCCCTGTCACTGCGACCTTCTTGCTGCATTTCCGCTTCTTTCCTCAATCGTCACCGGCAAGACCATCGGCAAGCTGCCCTTGCTCACGTCGCCCCGGTACCTGTCAGCCGGTCGTCTCACGTACGCCGCGCAGTCCACCCCTTCGAAGAACGTCTGCCGGCGGCGTGTGCCCCGCCGAGGAATGTGATACGCGGCACCCCCGACTACGATTCGTGCCAACCATATCATGACCGTATCTTACACGCTCACCTGACCGGCCGCAAGAAACAGGTATGGCGTCCCAATATCAGTGCTCACATATCTACTATTGCCTTGCAGGAAATCAGTGTTGCTCCTGTTGTTCGATGCCTGTGAGTACAACATCATCGATGTTCCAGCCGGACATAGGCCAGGCTTCGTTGGTTTTGACCTCGTAGCCCCAGCGCAAGTAGAGGCTTTGGCAGTGGTCGGCCATCGGCCCCAGAGCATAGGTCACTACCTGCCAGTTGTCATCCGCGAAGATCGCCTCCGCGTCTCTGTGCCGCCAGATCACAGACCATGTGGTTCCGTCCATCGAGATTTCGACTGTGGTCTGCACGAAGTCAGCTTCATCGGAGTTGAGCCAACGGGCGAATTGAAGCTTGATGTCGCGATACGCGCGGCAATCGAACGGTCCGGCGATAAGGTAGTGCGGCCCATCGACGGCCACCGTGTAGTCCCCGTGTAGGTTCACGCCATAGATGTTCTCGCCCGTATAGCCGCCGGTAGGGTCCGGATTGCCGGCCGTGGTTCCACCGCCACCGGTCGGGACGCCAAACTGCCACAGTCCCTCCGTCGTCCAGCCGGGCGGCACGTCAAGCATCGCCTCAAAGATGCTCTTTCTCGCGCCACGCCGCCAGCACTGGGCCAGAAGTGTGAAGTCCTTCATATCCGTGCGCGCATCAAAGGTCAAATCGGCATTGTCACACGGCAAACCTGCCGACTGCAGCCAGTGCTCGGCCAGGAAGGCAAGATCCGCGAAATCGATGCCCTCCGGGGCCACGAAATCGCCCACCAGCATCGGCTCCCACGCCAGTTTCGGATAGATCGGCCGGCCGCAACACATCTTCCAGATGTCTTCCGTGCCGTCGACCGTTGCGCCCGTGAAGTCCCAGCCAGCGATGATATACGTCCACATGCTCTGCATCTCGGCGGTCGGCAGACCCGTGCCACCGCCCTGGCTGCTGCTCTGCCCGCTGGTCTGCGTATCCCAGAAGCAGTTCTCGATCACACCTTCGCGCATCCCTCCAAGACCGACTCCCATGCGGTTGGTGCCGACCAGGCCGAACTCCTTGAATTCCTCGCGATTGGGGTCGGTGGTGGACACCTCTCCGAGGGCATAGCACCGGGACAGAGTCAACACATTGCCCCCTATGAGACCGCCGCACGCAGTGGAGCCGGATACCCGGGCCGTGGCATAGCAGTCGGCCACGCCGCCGGTGAGAACACTGGTGTTGGGTCGCTCGTCTGTATTGAGTCCGACCAGCCCGCCCACGAACATCTCCCCCGCGACATCACCCCCGGCCCAACTGGCGCGAATATATGCGGCATTGTTCTTGGCAACGAGACCGCCCGCCACCTTCTCCGCCCGCACTCGAGCCGCGGCATGGCACTGCGTGATCGTTCCGGCGAGGCCGTTGTAGCCCACCAGCCCGCCTCCTGCCCAACGCGCCGAGACGCTGCCGCGAGCCCAACTATTGGCGATCGTGCCACGCCTGTGGCTGCCGACGAGCCCTCCAACGTCCTCAGCTCCGGAGACGGTCGCCGTGCTGTGACAGCTATGAATCTCTCCGCCGTTCTCCCCGACCAGACCCCCAAGACTCTCGCGATCCTCCTGCATGTCGCCGGGCAACGGGACTACGGCGCGGTCCGGACCGGGCACGACCGTGCAGGCTGTCCAGCAGCGGCTGATCGTACCGGCGCTCGTTCCGACCAGCCCTCCGACCGAGCGGTCGCCCGCCACCTGGCCCCCGTCCACGTAGCAGTCCACGATCGACCCCGACCTGAGATAGCCTGCCAGTGCCCCCACGTGCCATACGCTCTCCGAACACGTGGCGACGAGTTCCACCTGCGGGTCGATCAGGCCCAACCCCCTGATCTGTGCCTGCGGACCGTCCACCATCCCGAACAGACCGATGCGCGCACGAAACCCGTCCTCCGGCTCGTCCTCCCGCACCAGGCAGCGGAAGTTCGAGATGGTGTGGCCACCGCCGTCGAAGACACCCGTGAAAGGTTGATCGCCGCTGCCGATTGAATGAAATGCAGAGCCCGCGAGGTCCTGCAGATCGATATCCGCTTCGAGTTCAAAGTGCTTGTCCCAATCCTCCTGGTTGAGCCCGATCGCATTCATCTGCTCGGCCGTACGGACCAGATAGGGGGCCTCGGCGGTGCCGCTTCCGCCGCCGTATTGGCCTTGAGCCCCCGCACCGGAGAATCCCAGGACCACCACCGCCGCACACGCCAGCCGGCGCACACAATTCGCTCTCCCGTCCATTTTCCGCCCTTTCGACATAGAGTTGGGAATATGATGCAGCAGGGGCCGACACCCACGCCCGGAACGCGCACATTCCATCCACTTGTTTGCCGGCACTTAACCGATCGTGAAGGCGGGCGGGTATGATAATGATCCACAGTATGATGACGGCACAGGATTATGACAGAAGAGCTTGTCCGCCTTCAGACCTCACTGTGCACAATCAAAATTTTACCACAGAACCGCTTGCTCAGGCAAGGAAATTTTCCTGCAGGGCAACGATTATTTGCCCCGGCCCGACCCACGACATCCGGCCGGCACCCGTTCCGTGAGAAATCGACGTGCAAATCACAGAATTGCGGAAGACCCGGCAGAGCGGCAGTTCCACAATCTTGACTCTCGCCTTGGCTGTTTGGTGTTCTTAACCCAGGCCGTACGGCTCGATGAGCTTCTGGTGCGGCTTGAACCTGTACTGGCACTGCTCGACCGGTGTGCCGAGGACCTGGACCTTCGTCAAGTCGCCCTGGCCCAGGCCTGCCTCGGCCAACGCCGTCAGGTACATGATCTTGGCCGGGTCGAAGCCCATCAGCTTCGTCGTCAGCGTATCCAGCGCCAGCGGGTCCAGGCTCGCCAGCGCGACGCGGGCCTCGACCGGCGTGCCGCCCACCGGGCCATTGCCCTCCATCCCGACGAAACCGTCAATCACGCCCAGGTCCGGCCAGATCTCCTGCGCGAGATGGAACATATTGAAATGGAGCACGGCCTTGGGCGAGAAATTGTACTCCGAGTGCATCAGCCGTTTGTCGTTCTTCTCATAGTCGTTCAACGGCGCGCCGAGCAGAACATTCTTGAGCGACAGGGTAGTCACCAC
>CAYFUB010000521.1:0-1924 GCA_964346195.1 uncultured Pirellulales bacterium | reverse complement strand
CTTCGTGTGCGCCTGATTTTCGTGCGGGGGCATGCATCCATGCTGTCATCCCGAGCGCCAGCGAAGAATCTGGGTCGAGCCTGTTAGCCGGGTGGATTCCATCCCTGGTCCAGATGCTTCGCTTCGCTCAGCATGACAAATCGAGGGGCTCCGCCACAAAATGTAGTTGCACACGGGTCTTCCGACTTCACACTTCAAACTTTACACTTTCGGACAAACGCCTTACGGCGTCACTACGAACGAAAACGAGGCGCACACCTTTGGACGATAGACGAGTGGAGATGAAAAATGCCCGCACGTGATCTGAGGACGAGGATTCAGGACGGCGTCTTTCTGCTGGACGGGGCGATGGGAACGCAACTCATCGCGCGCGGCGTCGAGCCGGGCGCGTGTAACGAACGGCTCAACGTCGAAACGCCCGAGGGCGTCTTGGACGTCCATCGCGCCTACTTCAACGCGGGCAGCGATGCCGTGCTCACCAACACCTTCGGCGGCAACCGCTACGTCCTGGCCCGCCACGGCGGCGCCGACCGGGTCGTCGAGTTCAATCAGGCGGGCGCCCAAATCGCCAGAAAAGCGGCCGGCGACAGCGGCTACGTCCTGGGCGACATCGGCCCAACCGGCGATTTTCTGGAACCTTTGGGAACGCTTCGTCCGGACCAGGCCCGCGAGGCTTACATCGAGCAGACGCGAGCGTTGCTGGACGGCGGCGTGGACGGCTTCATCATCGAGACCATGACGGCCCTGGAGGAACTCGAAATCGCCATCGAGGCAGTGAGACAGGCCGGCGACGGCCTGCCGGTATTCGCCTCGATGTCCTTCGACAAAGGCGGCGCCGGCTTTCGGACCATGATGGGCGTGGACGTCTCCGCCGCGGTCTCAAAAATGGCCGCCCTCGGCGTGGATGCGGCCGGCTTCAACTGCGGCACCGCCTCGCTCGACGAGTACGTCGAGCTGTCGAAGGCCTACGTGGCCGCAGCACGGTCGTCGCGCGGGGACCTGCTGGTCTTCGCCGAGCCGAACGCCGGCAAGCCCGAACTGAAAGATGGCCAAGCCGTCTACCGTGTCACGCCCGAGGAATTCGCCACCGCCTGCCGCAGAATTCTCGACACCGGCATCCACATCCTTGGCGGCTGCTGCGGCACCAGCCCGGCACACATCGATGCTGCAGCTCGGATGCTCAGGCGTTAAGCAACCGGCAACGCAGGTGCCGTCGGCACAGGCTGCATGCGCCCCATTCGGTGTCAGTGGCATACATGTCTCCCATCCGTTGATTGATACGGATTAGGAAAAATTCTTGCACGGCGGGCTCCGTCATCCTGAGGCGAAGCCGAAGAGCCTGTCCTGAGCTTCGAAGGAATCTGGCCATCGAAGGGGAGGTTTCTCTCGCTCGCAGCCCAGATCCTTGGGGCCCCCAAACGCAATCATTCGCGTTTGGGGAACCCCTTCACGGCGCTGCGCTCCGCTCAGAGCCTGCCCTGAGCGGAGTCGAAGGGATGACAGACCGCGCACGAATTAATCATAATCCGTATGACCTTCATGTATTCAATCTGAATTTCCGGGTGGCATCGTCAAGGGCGCAGCCCTTGGCGATGGCTCCTTCGGCCGGTCCCACGACCATCGCCAAGCTGCGCTTGACGCTGCCACCCAGAGACTGGGGATACGTACTTTGAATACCTGATGCTCAACGGCGAGCATACCAGGCTTATGCTTGTCCCCGGAGCAGCGTGCGAAGAACGTCCATTGTTCGTGCCGTCGCTCCCTGATTCTGCGTGATGACCGCCTGTCCCGACCGGGCGATTCGCCTCGTATAGTCGGGCTCCGACAGGCATTGTTTCATCGTTTTCAGGAGGTCATCTTTATCGCTGACCAGGATCGCCCCCTGGCCCGCGAGGAGCGCATCAACGGTCTGTCTGAAGTTGAA
>CAYFUB010000520.1:0-16257 GCA_964346195.1 uncultured Pirellulales bacterium | reverse complement strand
TACCATCTTTCATCCGGCTTCTCCGGCTTCTCTTGATGGTAGCGGCGCACAAGACCGCCCGTACCCAGAGGCAACCAGACGTCGGGGCCGACGACGGCTGTACCTGTGAACGTCTTTGGTGCCACGCCAATGATTCTACAGAGCGTACCGTTGACACGCACATATTGGCCCACGATCTCAGGCCCAGCCCCCAGGCGCCGCCAGGTTCGGTAGCTCAGGACAACCACCGGCTCAGCACCGCCCACTTCCTCCTCAGGCAAGAAAGTCCGCCCATGGAGGGGTGCTACCCCTAGGGCGCTGAAGTAGTTGGCCGTGACGAACAGCGGTGCCACCTGCATTACACTGGCGTCTCTTACCAGGGTAGCGGGTACTCCGCCGTAATAACTGTTGGCGATGAGATCACTGAACGCCGGATTATTGTCACGCAGGTAGAGATAGCCCGCATATAGGACGAGACCGAACTGATCGAACTCGCAGCGAACCAATCGGTCGGGGTCTTTGACGGGCAGCGGTCGAAAGAGCAGCGTATCGACCACACTGAACATAATCGTGTTGGCTCCGATGCCGATCGCCAGCGTGACCAAGGCGATGGCCGTGAAGCCGGGGCTCCTTCGCAGCATGCGGATGCCATAACAGACATCTTGCCACAACGTTCGCATCCATCTCCCCTATTCGACCGTCACTGCCATCCTCGGATCAACTCTCACGGCCCGGCGGGCGGGGGAAGCGCCAGACGAAGTCGTAATCCGTGGTCTGCCGGCGCTGCCGGGGAGCGCCGCCGTTGTCCTTCTGGTCCTCGCCGACACTATAGACGATGAAACCTTCGCCTTCCGCGCGATAGCGCAGTTGCTCCTGCACGTAGGGGTCGGTCAAGCCTTCCAGGTCGAGGACGTCCAGCGTGGGCGGGAATTCGCCGTGGGCCTGCCGGTAGTGCAGCACCGCCAGGCCGGCCCGGGTCATGTGCACTTGGGCGACCATCCGGTGGTGGAAGTCAGTCAGGAGACGCGTCATCGGTGCGAATTGGTGGGTCAAGATACGGGGTTTCGCCATCAAATCCTCAATCTCCCGGCGCACACCCGCCCCTTCGGGCACATAGGGACCTTGGAGCAGCCGGGTGAGTTTTCCCATCAGGTCGAGGTACATGGCATGGTCGGCGACGAATCTCGGCTTGAAAACCACGGCCCGGAACGCCAGCCGCGAGAGAACCTCCGGCGTGCTGTCGTCGGCCCCGAACACGCGCTGCCGCACTGTCTGATACAACTCGTCTGTCGGTAAGCTGAAGAGCCGCTCGCCTACGAGCAGCCGTTCCCCATCCAAGGCGCGGAGGAGCGGGCCGACATCATCCAGGTCGTTAAGAAGGCCCTCGATTCTCTGGTAATTCTCGCCACGGGGCGGCTCGACCTCGCAGAGCCTTTGAATCGCATAGCAGGCGCGGAGAATCAGGCCCGTGCGGCACAATTGGCCGGCACACAGAGGGTCCCCGCGCAGCCCGTCGGCGAAGCGCAGTTGGGTTGCCATCGTGTCCCAGGCCCGGTCGGGGTCACCGGCCTCGGCCTCCAGGTGCGCCTTGACCGAGATCAGGCGGTCGAGTTGCCTCAGGTCGCCCAAGATGGGCATGTCCTCCGGCACGCCGGTGTCATAATTGCGGTTCAGCCGACACGCGGGACGCCGCGTTCCTTCCTCGATGGCCGCCAGGGCGCTGAGGACGACCTCTTGTCCCATCCGTTGCCTCAACTCGGCGCAATCGTTTGGGTCGGGCGAATCGCTCCAGAACTCATCAGCGAGCCTCGCCAGATGCCAGAGCAGGTTCCTCGCGCCCGCCGGCTGGGCCTTCAGCA
This sequence comes from uncultured Pirellulales bacterium, assembly GCA_964346195.1. Taxonomy (GTDB): domain Bacteria; phylum Planctomycetota; class Phycisphaerae; order Sedimentisphaerales; family Anaerobacaceae; genus PLanc-01. Next base: position 14,419 of record CAYFUB010000520.1, on the reverse strand, counting down.
TGGAGGCGACGTTTTCATAGAACACCGCGGCGTTTTCCGCCTCGGGGACATCCGCGGGCATGAACTCGGCAGCCTGCATGGGCCGGCCGTCCCTCTCCAGGGTCGCATAGGCCTCCCGCAGTCGCGCCGTCGCTCTCGCCAGCACCACGGCGTACACTACCCCCAGCGTAATGATGATGGTGCCGGTGGCCGCCAGTATCTTCCTGGACTTGCGACGCATTCGTTTTCTCCTCAGATCCGCCTGTAACCGGCAGCCGGCACCCGGCCCGGCCTCACTGTTAAGACGCGCGACTGTGTCGGTTGTTATCTGTTCCCAATGAAAAAAGGGGCGGCCGGCGGCCGGGTAGACGCCGACCGTCCTTGAGATCTGTCGTGTCGCTACAGGGTCCGGCGTTCGCGCAGGTAACCCACCAAAGCGGCACCGAGACTCCCGAGCAGGATGGCGTCGGGAGCCGGAACTACCGGCGGGTTCGGGATGCCGGAGACCTCGATCTGAAAATCGGTCGCACAAAGAATCCGACCATGCCAAAACATGCCCCAGGGCAATTCTGAGCAGTCATCTGAGCCCCTGCGACAGACTGGCAATCAGAGCCGGGGGTGGTATGATACGAATTGCAGCACGCGTGTCCCGCAGCCGATATTGTTGCACCTGGTAACGAAAGGGGAAAAGATGACGGGCAGACACAGGGTCTTGATCGGGATGGTCGTGGTTCTCGGGCTGGTCGTCCTCGGCTCGGTATCCGTGGACTCCTCGGCAACGATGGGACAAAGAAGGGAAGGCCATGAGATCGATCCCACGGCGGACATTCACCCGTCGGTGATCCTCGAGGGCAAGGTCACGGTCGGAGCCTACACGAAGATTGATGCCGGTACGATTATCACGGGCAACGTCACGATCGGCCACCACACGCTGATCCGCTGCAACGTCACGATCCGGGGCACCAACCAGATCGGCAACTACACGCACATCTATGACAACGTGAACATCGAGGGCGGCCGGCCCGCCAAGGTCGGCGGGTCCAGGGCCGAGGTGCCCGACCGCTCGATTATCGGCGACGGCTGCTGGATCAATCACGGCGCCACCATGCACGGCACGCAAGTCGGTGACGGCGGCGCCATCGGGCTCAATGCGTGCTGTGACTACAACACCCGCATCGGCAAGGGCGCTATCCTGGCCAACGGCAGCGCGACCCACGTCGACCAGGCGATCCCGGACAACAGCTTTGCCGAGGGAGTGCCCGCCGTGGTAAAGAAGACCGATATCACCGACCAGGACCGGCTCGACTACTTCGGCGTCTTGCCCTCCGCCTGGACGCGCTTCGAGGCCGGCAACATCGAGGCACGCATCCGCCAAAGGCAGAGCAAGTGATACCGATTACGCACGAGTTCTTCGTAGCACGTCATCGAAGTCTCGCAGACGCAGCGTCAGGGTGTACGACAAGACCATGGCAAGCGGCCCGGATGTCATTGCGAGCCGGCCGAAGGCTGGCGCGGCAATCTTGACCTCTGGCCGCGCCGAGATTGCTTCGTCGGCGTACGCCTCCTCGCAATGACCTCCTTCTTATCCTGACCCGCCACTTTCTTGCCGTGCACTCCAGCGTCAGAGTCGGGACTCTCGCCTCTGGCAATTGCGGGGCCGATTTGGTATCATGGTGCGTGTGAACGTGGCACTGTCGTTTTCCGTCATGTGAAAGACAATCCCGTCGAATGGGGTGGGGGTCGTGGCTTGGAGGAGACATGCTGTTGCGAAAACGGGCTTTTATAGCGTATCTGGCTGTAGTTGGTTTTGTCGGATCGGTTGTGCTGTCGCGTGCGACCGCCGGAGAGGCGCTGTGGGTTGAGGGAGAGGACTACGCCAGTTCCACCTTCAACCGGCACGGCTGGTATCAGAACACCAATATCGTCAAGAGCCTTCTGTCGCCGGGGACGCCGGGCGTCTCCGGAGGCAACTGGCACACGCACTATACGAGCAGCGGCTCGTCCGAGCAGGCAGTCGCTTCGTATCGGCTCACGGTCGTCGAGGGCGGGACGTATGCGTGGTGGATTCGGCTCAACCCCTTCCGCAATTCCAACGGCGGGGCCGGCTACAGTTCGCGCTATCGGCCTATCCGCGGCTCGTGGACGCCCTGGGCGGACCTCGATGTCTCGGAAGCCCGCGACGGCATGATCGACCTCGTGGACCCCGGCATCGACATCCGCTTCATCGGCTGGTGCTTCGTGGGGCGATTCGACCTCGCGCCCGGGTCTTACGACTTCGAGGTACGGCTGGCCCGTCGCGCGGGCGACAAGGAAAACCATGGCGGCATTGATGTGATGGCCCTGGTGAACTTTCCCTGGGCGCCGACCGGGACCGTGCCCCCGGACCCGAACGTGCCGCCGGCCGGACCGGATACCTGGTTCACACTCATGGCCGGGCCGGACCCGTTCTCGCCCGAATCCATCATCGACATGAGCCACCTGCTCGACAAGCCTGCCGGCACGCACGGCTTCTTGACCAGCCGGGGCAAGGACTTCGTCTTCGGGGACGGCACACCCGTCAAGTTCTGGGGCATCGACGCCTCCATGACCGAGACCGTCGAGGCCCAGGAGCGGCAGGCGCGGTTCTACGCCAAGCACGGCATCAACATGGTCCGCCAGCACCCCGTCGAGAGCGTGCTCGGCGCGCTGCAGCGCGACGGCGGCCAGCGCTATTTCGACAGCGCCCGGCTCGACCGGCTCGACCGCTGGTTTAGCATCCTGAAGCAGAACGGCATCTACATGACGTGGTCGATCTTCTACCATCACGTCGTCCTGCCGGACGAGGGGATTGACCCGGCCCTCTACCACGAACTGCCCAACAGCGGCGCCGGCAAGGACAGCTACGGCATGGCCACCTTCATCGAAGAGTACCAGGACTCGCAGTGGGAGTATGCCCGGCTGCTGCTGAGCCACGTCAACCCGTACACCGGCCTGGCCTACAAGGACGACCCGGCCCTCGCGATTGTCGAGGCGCGGAACGAGGACAGCGTCTTCTTTCACAACCCGCTGGGCGACCCGCTCGTGCGGGGACAATCGTACCCGCGGCACGGCGCGCGGCTCAAGCGGATGTGGCAGGAATGGGTGAAACAGACGTACGGCAATGACGCCGCCCTCGCCAAGGCGTGGGGCGCGGGATTGAGGAAAACGACGGTCCGCAACGGCGACGGCTCCGTCCGCAGCCGGCCCGATTCGGTCGACGAGACGAATATGTACATCTACGCCGCCTGGGAGATGGGCGCGGATGGACCCAATTGGAACAAGAGCGCCGAGCGAAAGCGCATGGGCGACTTCATCCGCTTCCTCGCTGAGATGCAGCGCCACACCTATGAGACCTACCATCGGCGGCTGCGTGACCTGGGCTACCAGGCCGTAACCGTGAGCACGGCGTGGGACGCCGGCGGACCGGCCGCCTCGGCCGCGAACCTCTGGACGGATGACGCCCTGGACGCCATCGACCGGCACAACTACACCGGCGGCGGCGCCGGCGGCCACGGCATCACGACGGGCCGCGTCAGCAACGGCACGCACCTGGACAAGGCCGGCCGGGGGATTCTCTCCAGCGGCATGTGGCAGGTCGAGGGCAAGCCCTTCATCATGACCGAGTGGACGCAGAAGCCGCCGAACCAGTGGAAAGCCGAGATTGCCCCGTTGATGGCTTTCTACGGCATGGGCCTGCAGGGGTGGGACGCATCCTACCACTTCGCCGGCTCGCGGAGCTACATGGGCGACGGCTGGCCCGGCATGAGCTCCTATGTCACCGAGACGCCGCACTATATCGGCCAGTTCCCCGCTCTGGCCTTTGCCGTCCACAACGGTCACTTCGAGGAAGGACAGCTCGTCGCGGCCCGCCGGCTCTCCACGGCGGACATCTTCGCCGGCGTAGACGCTCTGGAGCAAGAGCACGGGGTGGTGGGCTACGACGAGCACGAGCTGCTGGCCCACGGCCCGACGCCGGTGGAGGCGCTCGCCATCGGCCGCGTAACGCTCAAGGTTGCCGACGGCCAGGGACCCTCGTTTCTTGCCGAACTATCCGGCTGGCTGAATGCCCGCTCCAAGGCCGTCCGAAGCAGTACCGGACAGCTTACGTGGTATTACGGGAGCAGAGTCGTTACAATCCACGCCGAGAAGACACAGGGCGTGATCGGCTTCGCCGGCGGCGGTACATACGACCTGCCCGGCGTGAAGATTGACGCCATCGATACGCCTTTCATCGTCCTGCTATGCACGCCGCTGGATAACCGCCCTCTGATCGAGTCCGAGCACATCCTGATCACGGCCCTGGCGCGCGACAAGCAGTACGGCACAGTGTACAACGAGGACGGCACACAACTGCTCGAGACCGGCGGCCCTCCCCTGCTGCTCGAGCCGGCGCAGGCGACCCTCACGTTCAAGGGCGGCCCGCTAACTTCGGCACAAGTCGTCGACGTCTATGGCGTCCCGACCGGCCGGCAACTCGAACGCGCCGGCAACACCTTCCGCCTCGACGGCCGCTACGCCACGTACTATTACGAGATCAGGCGATGAGGATGGTTCGAAGCACAAGTCACGCGCCACGAATGGCGGCCAGCAACTCTTCGGAGGGCGCTGTCTTGAGCAGGTAGGTCGCGGCGCCGGCTCTGCGCATCCTTTCCGCGATTCGGGCGTCGTCGAACATCGACAGCGCCACGACGCGCGTGTCCGGCAGGTGTTGCTTGATCTGCCGAGTGGCTTCATCGCCGCCCATCACCGGCATGGCAACGTCCATCACAACCACGTCCGGCTGCAGCTCATGGGCCAGGTCGATCGCCTCGCGGCCGTTGCCCGCCTGCCCGATAATCTCGATGTCACGCTCCTCGACCAGCATCGACTCCAGACCCTCGCGGACGATCTTGTGGTCGTCCACGAGCAGCACCCGCAAGGCGCGGCCCTCCGGACTCTTTGGGCGTGTCTTCCACGTGGCCGACTCGAAGGTGATCTCTTCTGTGGCGAGCTCACCTTCCCGCGCCGGCTGCGGTTCGGGCACGGCGATGAGGAATACGCTGCCCTGGCCGGGGATGCTTCTGATCTTCATCCGGCCACCCAGGAGCTTGACGCGCTCCCGGATACTCAACAGCCCGAACCCGCCGGCCCGGCCCAGTTTCTGCCTATCGAATCCCCGGCCCCGGTCCGACACGGACAGATAAATGCACCCGCGCCGGCGCCGCAGGCGAAGCTGCGCCTCTTTGACTTGGGCGTGCTTGATCGCGTTGAACAGCATCTCCTGGGCCGCCTTGTAAAGGAAGGCCTTGAGCGGCTCCGAGCGCAGCTCGATCCGTTCGCAGGCATCCAGATGGACCGTCAACCCGTGCTTGGCCTGCATCTGTTGGGCCAGCCACTCGAGAGTTTCGTACAGGTCACTGTGAGACAGTCCCGGCGGACGGAGCTCGTGCGAGAGGCTGCGCGATTTGTTGATGGCCTCTTGGAGCATCTCTTTGATCTCTCCGGCCAGTTCGTGCAGCGTATCGTCCGTTTTGACCCGGCTGCTCACAAGACCCAGGTGGAATTTCGCCGCCGCCAGCATCTGTTGCAGGTCATCATGGAGAACCTCCGCCAGGCGCTTACGCTCACGGTCCTCGGTCTGCGTCAACTCCAGCGTCAGCTCCTGAAGCTGGCGGGCCCGTTCCTCGAGTTCGGAGAACGCCTTCTGCCGCTCGGTGACGTCTTCCAGGTTCAGCACGAGAGACTCGACCTGACCGTGTTCGTCCAGCAGGGGCGTAAGCCACCAGTTCCAGTAGGTTGCATCCCGCTGGGGATTGCTCGCGAATTGGAACGGTTTCGCGTAGGCCTGGTAGGGCTGCCCGGTCCGCACGACCCGCTCGAAGATGGCTTTGTGCTCCTCATCCGGATAGAGAGCGAAGAAGTTTTTGCTGGTGAAGAAGCCGGGGTCTTTGCCGGCGGCCTCCGCGAAAGCCTCGTTGACACGCACGAAATCGAAGCACCAGTTCAGGAACACCAACGGCGTGATCGTGTGCTGGAAGAAGGTCTCGAGCATCTCGGATCGCTGGCGCAGCATGCCTTCCACGACCACGCGCCGAGCCACCTCCGCGTGCAGCCGGTCAACCGAGTCCTGCAGCTCTTCCGTCCGGGTCTGCACCTCCTCCTCCAGGTGCTCATTCACCTGACGCAGAGCCTCTTCGATCTTCTTCCGGTCCGAGATGTCCTGGACGACCGCGATGAAGTACTGCGGCTCGCCCGCGCTGTTCCGCTGGACCGACCGGGTGAGATTCACCCAGATCAGGCTGCTGTCTGCGCGGAGGAACTGTTTCTCGATCGAATAGTGCTCGACCGCGCCGGCCAGCAGGCGTTGAATGCAACCCTGCTCGATCTCCCAATCGTGCGGGCGTGTGATGTCCCGCCAGGTCCGGTCGCTCAGCTCATCCCGCGTGTAGCCGGCGATCCGGCAGAACCGGTCGTTGAACCGCAGGAGCCGCCCGTCCAGGCCGACGTGTGCGATCCCGACGGCGGCGTTCTCGAACGAGGTCTTGAACCGATGCTCGCTCTCGCGCAAGGCCTCTTCGGCCTGCTGGCGCTCGGTGATGTCGCGGATCACGCTGACCAGAGTGCGTATCTCGCCGATAGTCGCGCCCTGGGAGCTGACTTCCACGGGGAAGGTGCTGCCGTCCTTGCGCTGGTGGACGGTCTCGAAGAGAATGCCCCGGGTATCCGCCCGTGCCATTTGCCCAAGGGTCGCGTCCTGGGTACCGGGCGCCCGCAGGTCGTGGACCGTTCGCGCCAGCAGTTCTTCGCGGCTGTACCCGTAAGCCTGGAGGGCGGCGGCGTTGGCCTCCAGAATCCGTCCGTCGTCGCGCCGCATGAACAGGATGATATCGCGGCTGTTGTCGGACAGCAGTTGATAGCGGCGCAGGTAGTCCTCCGCCCGCTTGCGCTCGGTCTCATCGAAGATGTAGCCCTGGACCTCGGTCAGTTCCGCCGCTTCATCGAACCGGCCGACGACGTTGGCGATCACGCTGATTTCCCTGCCGTCGGGCCGGCGGTGCAAACTCCGATACTCCTTGACCTGGCACTCGTTCCGGAGGCGCGTCACCAAGTCGGCCCAGTCGGCGGGGTTGAACTGCGAGATATCGTGGCCGCCAGCCTGCCTGGGGCCGGCAAAGCCGTAGATTTCCGCAAATGCGGGGTTGCACTCGAGCACCTTTCCCTGCGGTGTCGCGACGAAGTCGCCGGCTAGATCCTGTTCGAAGAACCGGCGGTATCGCTCCTCGCCGGCGCGCAGCGCGTCTTCAGCCCGCTTGCGCTCCGTAATATCGATCCCCGTCCCAATCAGACAATGGGTATCGCCGATCGTGGTCGCCAGTCCCGTAAAGAAATAGGGGATTTTCCGTCCGTCTTTGGTGACGAGGTGGGCCTCTGCGGATGACCGGCCTTCGGTGAAAACTTCCTGAATTCTTTGTTCGATGAGCTCCCTGTCCCTGCCTGTGAAGAAATCCAGCGGGTGCATCCGTGAGATTTCCTCGGCGGTATATCCTGAGACCCGTTCGAGGTTCCTGTTCCATTTCAGATACCGCCCTTGTGAGTCAAAGAGATAGAAGACCCCGGGCAGGCTTTCAATCGTGGTCTCGGAAATCGCCTTTTCCTCACGGAGCACCTGATCGGTGTGCTTGCGCTCGGTGATATCGCGCGCCACGTGGACGCTGCCGAGGAGCCGGCCCTGCGGATCGAACAGCGGCGTGCAGGTGATAAGGAAATAGCCGCCGAGATGCTCCTCGTAGACCTCTGCCGTGTGCTCGCGCCCGTCGGCGAGGGTCTGGGTGTGCGGGCAAAAGTCGGGTGGCCCGTTCAGACCGTGGAAGCACACGTAGCACTTGGACCCGGCACACTGCTCGGGGGCCATACCCAGGCGCTGGGCCATCGCGCGGTTGGCGCGCAGAATGCAGTACTGCGGGTCAATGATGGCGATGAGGTCGGGGACCGCGTCGAAGGTCCGCTCCCATTCCTCCCTGGCGCGGGTGGCCTCCTCCTCGGCCTGCTTGCGGTCGGTGATATCCCAGTCGATGCCGGCCCACCGGATGGGCCGGCCGAACTCGTCGCGATAAAGCCGCCCGCGCGTGCTGAGCCAGCGGATGCTGCCGTCCTTGTGCCGGATGCGAAAATCGACTTGGTGGTATTCCGTCCGACCCTCGGCATGCGCCCGTGCTGATTCCTCGATCCGTGGCACATCTTCAGACAGAATGCGGCTGAACCAGGCGGACCGTGAGTTCGCGAGCTCGTGATCTGCAAAGCCGATAAGGGCCTTGAGTTGCGGGCTGAGGTACATATAATCCGGCAGGACGCCGGGCTTCTCCGGATTCAGGTCGAGGCGCCACACGCCGGCGCGCGAGCCCGCGATCGCCATCTCCAGAACCTGGCGGCTCTCCGCCACAGCCTCCTCAATCAGCTTATGGCCGGTCGTATCGTGTAGCAGAACGGTCAAACCGCCGTCGCCCGGATAGCAGCGGCATTCGTACCAGCGTCCGAGCGGTTCGTGATACTCTTCGAACCTGACGAAGACCTCCTGCTCGACCGCACGGGTAGACTCTTCATAGAATCGCGAGTCGCGTGTTTGCGGAAGCGCCTCCCAGACCACTTTGCCGATCAACTCCTGCGGCGTGCTTCCGAGGAACGCGGCCGCCGTTTTGTTGACGTACGCGCAGCGCCAATCCTTGTCCAGAACGAGCAGCCCATCGTCAATGCCCGTGAGCACCGCCTCAAGCGGCGCGAGGCGAGGCTCAGAGTCGAACGCAAGGCACTTCGAAGCGGAACGCCCGGGCGGAGATGGCGAAGCACGTTCTTTGCGGCGGCGTGTGGGAGGCCTGTTGTTCTTGCGATCCGGCTTTTGGGTCACGACTTGTGTTCCTGTGATATGCGCAAAGCTCTGATTCCTTCTGCAGCGCGATCGAACCGGCTGACAATGTCTCGCAGCATACTACTTGAGCAATTGCGATGGGGTTTTTAAGGAAATCCCTTAGCCCGCTTGTCCGTCATCACTTCACATAACTGGTGTCATTAGCGATAGGCACATACATCGGGCTCGCAAGCCGTATTATGAACTCCCTGTTTTTGCGGCTCGCCAGGGAGGGTACCCTCAAGGGAGCAGCAGGGTTGTGGGTGTGCGCGTGTCGATAGCCGAGGACCACGCGGGCATGCGTCCGAGCCTGACTCGGGTTTCGAGGTCCGAGTCGGACTTCAAGGTCGCAGGCGAGGCCACGGGCGGGAACTCGGCGGTCCGGTTGGCGGCTCAACTCAAGCCTGAGGTTGTCGTCATGGATATCGTGATGCCCGAGCTCAATGGCATCGAAGCCACACGCCGAATCACGGAGAATTGCCCGGAGATTCAGGTCATCGGGCTGTCGGTGCATTTATCCAGAGGATACGCTGCCCACGTGCTGGATGCGGGTACCCGTGCCTGCATCCTCAAGGACGGCGGCGCGGAGGAACTGCTCCGCGCGATTCGGGCCGTCCGCGAGGGCCAAACCTACCTGAGCCCCGGGCTCAACGGCCTCGACTCCGCATAACCAAGGCGACTGCCCGGGTGGGCGACCGAATTTCGTGGCAAGTCTCCCACATAAAAGGCAATCGGGGCGAATGTGATTCGCCCCTACGACTCGTTCTGCGTTTGGGTAACCTCTGCAATTCCAGCATGACAGAGGCAGCCCGCCCCACAAGACGTAAACGCACCTTTCGGACGGGTGCGGCCGGAATACAGTGGCGGTCCCTACGGCCCTGGTGGCGTTGGCGCCCGGGAGGTCCGCTCCGCGACAGAGCGCTTCCGGCACGGCGCGGCGGGAGTTTACCGCTTTCGGGCCTCCGGCATGGTGGTGTTGGACGAGCGGTGCGATTCCGGCTCGTCCTGGCCGCCGATCCATACTTACGATCCTCCCCGCCGGTGGCCTCAAAGCGCCAAACTCCCTGCCCGCGCCTCGCCGGCAGGCTCGCGAGGGTCCGTAGCGCGCGCCGGAGGTTGCCGGAATCCGCCACTGTATGCCGGCCGCACCCTTTCGGACCTTGTCTCTTGCTTTTCGCTGGAGTCGTTCCCTGAAGAATCGTATACTCGTCAGGTGTCAGAAGTCGTGGGGGTGAGTCCGACCCGGCCGCGAGGAGGTTACGGAGAACCGCGGGGCGATTTTTCCTGCAGGAGGTTCCCTCGTCAGCCGATGAGTAGTGACGCAAAATCCTGCGTCGGTACGGCAGATAGTGCGCCGCGCGGGCGGCAGGAATCGTACGACAAGAGGCCGAGAAATACATGGAAATGGGGACTGCAAATATGAGAACGCGCCGGTTATCGCCTGTGCTCGCTGCTGTAATCATCATGATGTTTTTCCAGAGCGCCGCTTTCGCGGATCGATGGAACATCGAAGACCCGAGCATCTTTCCCGGCGTGTGGTACCGCATCGACCTCGACGCCCAGGGCGACAAGACCTCGGGCGGCGGCGACGGCCTGGGCTGGTATTACTACCCGGCCAGCGGGGTTTATCGGATGTGGTTCCACAACGGGGCCTTCGATACCAGCCGCAAGGGGCGGCTCGAGTACCACGTTTACGTCGAGGCCCTCGATCCCAACGGGACGACGTACGCGAAGGTCCGCTTCGTCTGGACGACCGCCGAGTGGTCCCGGTCGGGCCACAGCAGCCCGCCGTATCCCGACGACGTCCTTACCCTCGACGACGAGTACGACGCCATGTCCAGCGAGACCTTTCTGTCCATCGACTGGGAAAAGATCGGATCGAACGAGCGCATCGCCACTTGCACCATCGACGAGTACAATCCCGAATGGGTCGGCATTGAGATCGAAGGGAAAAACGCCCACGCCTGCCGCGGGGCGTTCCATGAATGTCTGGCGAAAGTGGCGACCTCGCTGGGCGCGTGCTGCGACCGGAAAAACGCTTTCTGCTTCATCACGACGGAGAGCGAATGCCGGGCGCCTTACGAGTGGCTTGGCGCCGGGACCACGTGCGAAGACTGCCGGATTGCGCCGGCCTCTTCGCTGGATTTCGGCGATGCCCCGGATCCGACCTATCCGACCCTGCGGGCCAACAATGGGGCCCGGCACACCATCATGGCGGGCCTGTTCCTCGGCCGCCGTGTGGATGCCGAGCCCGACGGCAAGCCGAACGCCACGGCTACCGGGGATGACGCCAGTGGAGCGGATGAAGACGGGGTGGTATTCGCCTCGGCCCTGCAGCGGGGACGCCCCGCGAGCATCGAGGTGACTGCCTCCGCGCAGGGATATCTCAATGCCTGGATCGACTTCGACGCCGACGGCAGCTTTGCCGGTCGTGACGAACAGGTATTCGTCGACGCGCTCCTGACGAGCGGCGCGAACCGACTCACGTTTGCGGTGCCGGCGGGTGCGGTCCCGGGGCCGACGTTCGCTCGATTCCGCTTCAACTCGCGCGGGCTGCTGGACTATGACGGCCCCGCCGATGACGGCGAGGTGGAAGACTATCGCGTCGCCATCACGGAGCACTACGAGCCTCACCCGACCTCGGGCGCAACGGCCCTGGTGTGGAGCCAGTTGCCGGTGTCGAGCGTTATGGAGCCTTATACCTTCGAGGCCGGCAGTGAGTTGTCCGCGCTGCACCTGTACCAGGTTGCCGCCGACGACTGGCAAACCCAGGATGACCGGCCCATCACGGGGATTCACTGGTGGGGCGTGTTCGATGGGTGGACCGAATCCTCCCTGCCGCCGGAGTTGCCGGTGGCCTTCCACATCGGGATTTGGACCGACATGCCCGATCCGGAGCCGTACAATTTCGACACGTTCGCGCACCCTGATACCTTGATCTGGGAAAGCTATTGCACGAACTGGACATGGGCGCTGTCCGGCTATGAGAGAGGCGACCAGGCCGAGTTGGGCGCGACGTGTTTCCAATTCACCCACCTGCTTGCGCAGGACCAATGGTTCCAGGTCGGCCGGGCCGCCCCGACCAAGGGGAGCATACAGCCAACAACATACTGGCTGAGCATAACCGCCCTCTACGACCTGAAGACGACCAAGCCGACCCACGTGTGGGCGTGGAAGACGTGCCCCGCCGGTCGCACGGCGCCCGCCGTCAGTCTTCAGGGGATCGTGCCATCGGCGTCGGCGCCGTCCTGGCCGCCGGTCCCGGGCTCCCAGTGGCAGGAGGGCCGGCCCCTGCGCGACCGGGTCTTCAACCCGCTGGATATGGCGTTCCAGTTGACAACTTACGCGCCTATGGAATACCCAAACCCCGCGCCGTCGGAGCCGAAGGCCGATGCGACGCTGGGGATCGAAGACCTGACAATGTTGGCGGCTCAGTGGCTCACCGCGGCGAAGTGATGACAAGCAAGGCCGATATGGCCGTGTCGTTAAGCCGGAGGTGGACCGCTGCAAAATGACAACCGTGCCTGCCCGCCCTGCAATTAGGTTAGCGATATTCCTGCCCTGTTCCAGAGAGACCGTCATTCTATAACGTGCGTGGCACACGCTCCTGACGCGAAATTCACGTGGCCATCTGACCATCACAGGATATGATGGGTACGGCGATCCCGGAACGCAGAAGGGACGCCCTGAGTCGCGAAACAAATAGAAGAGGTGTCAACTGCGAATATTGTTGGTTCAACCTGATGTCCCGGCGGGCGTGGGGTTTCGTACCGTGGCTCTGCCGGAGCCGCTGCACCTGGAAATGGTGGCGGCCGTGGTCCCCGACCACGAGGCTCGCATCCTCGACATGCGTCTGGACGACCATCTGGATGCCGTGCTGAGAGAGTTCCGGCCGGAAATGGTGGCCGTGACCGCTTTGACCTCCGAGGTGTACGCCGCCCGGAACGTCCTGGAGCGGGTCAAATCATTTTCATCGGAGATCTTCACGATCGTCGGCGGCCACCACGCCACGCTGGTGCCGGAGGATTTCTTCGTTCCCCAGGTCGATGCCGTTGCCCTCGGCGACGCGGAGTCGATGTTCCGGGAACTAGTCGAGGCCGTGGCAGACCGGCGGGGCCTGCAGGGCGTGCCCGGCCTCGTCTGGCGGAGTCGCGAGGGCGCATTCGTCCGCAACGCCCCTTCGGACAACCGCGTCAATCTCGGCGCTCTGCCGTTGCCGCGTCGGGACCTGACCGCATCCTGGCGCAGTGAATATTTCTTCCTCTTCGATAAGCCGGACACATCCGTCGCTACGTCGAGGGGCTGTTCGTTCCGGTGCAATTTCTGCAGCGTTCACAAGTTCCATCGTGGCTCTATCCGTCAGATGCCGCCCCGCAGGGTCCTGGAGGAACTCGCCACGGTCTCGAGCGATCACATCACGTTCGTCGACGACAACTTCCTTATGAACAGCGGACGGGAGAGCGCGATTGCCGATCTGATCCGGTCGGAGGGCATCCGGAAGCGATTCTCCATGGAGTGCCGTACGGACTCCATCGTCCGCCATCCCGAGCTCGTAGAGAAATGGGTCGAGATCGGGCTGTATGCGGTCCTGCTGGGGCTGGAGGGAGGAAGCAACAAAATGCTCGAGAGCGTGGAGAAATCCTGCACGATTGACACGAACAATCAGGCCATCCGGATTCTCCAGGATAACGGCGTGATCGTCTGGGGGGCGTTCATCGTCGATCCGGACTGGACCGACGATGATTTCAAGCAACTGCGCGACTATGTGAGCGACAAGCAGATCACTCACACGCAGTTCACGATTCTGACGCCCTTGCCCGGGACGCAGCTTTATGAGGACCGCCGTGACGAATTGCTGACGGACGACTACTCCTGCTTCGACACGTTGCATGCGGTCGTGCCGACCCGGCTGCCGCGCGAGAAGTTCTATCAGAACTTCGCCGGCCTCTATCGCCAGCGCGCCATCAGGCCGTACTACGAACTGGTGCAGGCCGGCAAAATGAGCATCGAAGACTGTCGCAGTGGCAAGGCGATGCTGGACGCCATGGCGGATTGGGAGCGTTATCTCGAAAATGACCCGATCCTCGGCCGGGAAACACGCATTTCATGCCGGCAGGCAATCCCGCCCCGGCACCGTGGAACGGAGGCTGTCACGTCCTGCGCCCGATGATGGCGCCGCACTCTACTCCCCCTGCCGACGCCAGGCGGCCGTCGCGTAAGGCTCAGGCCCGTGCTGTTGAAAAAGGGGTTCTCACACACCCTCTCAAGGTCCAGCCAGTTCCACGAGGGCGACCCAGTCCTTATCGGTATCCAGTTGCGACTGGCCGATGTTGATCCGGCCCGGCCCGGTGGCCGAGACCAGCGTTCCCATTTGCATCGGGCCGCCCTTCCGCGGGTCAAACCATCGGATGTTGAACGTCCCGGTCGTGCTGCCGAGGTCCAGGTCCGTGGTTCCGCCGGACGGCAGATAGATCGCGTACAGACGCCCGGGATAAGCAAAGCAGTAGTCGTCCGGCGCCGAGGTCAACTCGTCGTGATGGT
>CAYFUB010000519.1:0-8138 GCA_964346195.1 uncultured Pirellulales bacterium | reverse complement strand
TGGCCCGGATGGGCAAGTACAGGGCTTCATGTGCCAGGGCGCACGCAAGTTCGGGTTCCCGCCCTCGTGCGCGTGAAGATGTCGTGCGCGGCGGGGCCTCGGAAGGTGTCATCGTTGTCAGCCCCTTGGGCGGGGGCTGAAGTAGTGCTCGCCCTTAAGAGACTATCTCAAAACGACACTCTGACTTGTCATGGCGAGCGAAGCGAAGGGGTCCCCAAACGCGAAGTAGTGCGTTTGGGGGGCCCCGAACCATCTGGCCATCGGATGAGGGGTCTCGTAAATGCGCAGCCCAGATTCTTCGCTTCGCTCAGAATGACATCACCGTTTTGAGATAGTCTCTAAGGACCTCGTGGATGATGGTCAGCCAGGATTCTCTCCAGGACAGCGTCGAGGAGGCCGCTCCCGTCGCACCTCCGCACGGCGAGCCGGCGCCGCGCCGTCCGAACCTTCGCAGGTCTGAATGCGTCTGCATTTCTGCACATCCGGGTGCCGGCTGTTTCATGCAGCGTGCCGTTGGCACGGCTGGCCCGCACCGTTGCACGCCGTTGCTTCATGTTCATTGCCCGTCATCTGTCATCATGCCCGTCCGGACTTGCAGGTGGCGGCCGGGAGCCCTGGGTCGATCATTCGCATGATATGAAGATAACAGATGCGGGGGGCAGGTGGAATCGGGGCGAGGTCCGTATTTGTCATCAGCCGAGTCATTCACCGAAGCATCGGGTATTTCCCTATGCCGGCCCAAACCGGCCCGGGCCGCGTATCACCCGCGCTCGATCACTACAATCCGGTGTTGACCCACTGGATGGCACAGCGCAGCAGCTCGTTCGCATCCTCCAGGCCGAGCTTATCTTTGATGTGGGCGCGGTAAGTCTCGATCGTCTTGATGCTCAGGTGCAGCTTTTCGGCCATCTCACGCGTCCCGTAGCCTTCGCCGATGAGGCGAAAGACCTCCAGCTCGCGGTCGCTGAGGCACTCCACGGGCGAGCCGGTCTTTCGGCTGCCTCCACCGACGAGTTTGCTGACCATCTTGGCCGCCATGTCGTCGCTGACGTAGAGCTCGCCGGCCAGGACGCGGCGAATCGCCGTGACCACTTTTTCCGTGGCCTCCTGCTTCATGATGTATCCCTTGGCGCCGGCCCGCAGCGCGCGCTCGCCGTAAACCGCCTCGTCGTGCATGGACAACGTCAGTACGGGCAGGTCCGGGTACTGGACCTTGAGGTCTTTGATCAACTCCATCCCGCTCGTGTCCCTGAGCGAGATGTCCACCACAACCATGTCCGGTTTGAGGGTGCGGATCGCCTGCATGGCCTCGTGGGCGTCCTCGGCCTGCCCGCACACTTGAAGGTCCTCTTCCTGGTCGATCAGTTGCGCGAGGCCCTGGCGCACGATCGGATGGTCGTCCACGATGAGAACCGTTCGCTTGCCACGTGAATCAGCGTTGCTTTGCGTCTTTCGCGGCATCAGCCTTTTCCCTTTTTGCGTCTTTTCGGCCTCGTACTGAACGCGCAGGAGACCCTGGTTCCGCCTTGCGGTCCCCGCTGCACGTCCAGTATACCACCAATCACCTCGGCGCGGTAGTTCATCACCTGCAATCCCATTCCTCTATTCTTGGGACGCCTCTTCGGGAAGCCCCGCCCGTCATTTTCTATCGACAGGGTGGCCCGGCCGCTGGCGGCCCGCAGCTCGATGAGGATTTGCTTCGTCCGGCCGTGCCGGATCGCGTTCGTAACGGCCTCCTGGGCGATGCGGTACAAATGAATGGCGGCCGAGGCGTCGCGGACGAGGACCGGCTCGTCGCACTTGAAGGCGCACGACACGCCGAAAACCTTCTGCGTCGTGGTCGCCAGCGACTGCAGGGCCGACATCAGGCCGCTTTCGTCCAAGGCGACCGGGTGAAGCCCGCGCGACAACTGGCGGGTCTCGTCGACCGCCTGGCTGATGAGCTGTGCAATCTCGCCCGCCCGGGCGGCGTCATCCGGCAGTTGCTCCTGGAGCTTCTGTTCCAGCACCTTGCTCATGATCGCGATGCCGGTGAGCTGCTGGCCGAGGCTGTCGTGCAACTCCCGTCCGATGCGTCTCTGCTCTTTCTCGCTGATCTCGAGAATCTCACTCTCCAGGCGCCTTCTTCGTTTCATCTCCGCGAGCAATCGCTTATTCGTCTCGCTCAGCTCGGCGGTCCGTTCGAGCACGCGCTGCTCCAGTTGCTCGTTGAGTTTTCGGACCTGCTGCTCGGCCTGTTTGCGCTCGGTGATATCCTGGACGACGCCGAGCATGCGGACGGCCTTGCCGGTCGGATCGCGGAACACGTCGCCCGTCTCGGAGACCCAGTGCACTGTGCCGTCCGGCCAGACGATCCGATGCTCGATCCGGTACTCGTGGCCGCGCTCCGCGCAGGCATTGACGGAATCCACCACGAACTGCCGGTCCTCCGGATGAACGCTCTGCAGAAAAGCTTCGTATGTACCTCCGAACCCACCTCTGGCAAACCCGAACATCGGCTCGATCCGTTCGGACCACAGAAGCTTGCCCGTGATGATATTCCAGTCCCAGCTCCCGATCTTGGC
Organism: uncultured Pirellulales bacterium; assembly: GCA_964346195.1. GTDB lineage: Bacteria > Planctomycetota > Phycisphaerae > Sedimentisphaerales > Anaerobacaceae > PLanc-01. The sequence goes on along the minus strand of CAYFUB010000519.1, from coordinate 5,574 downwards.
CGCCTTCTGGGCCAGGGCATATCGTTCCTCGCTGCTGCGGAGGGCCATTTCCGCCCGTCTGCGCTGCACGGCCAAGGCGTAGAGCTGGGCCATTCGCGTGATCGCGTCGAGGTCCCGCTCGGAGTAGCCGTTAGCGGAATTGGCCAGGGCGATCTGACCTGCGACGACATCGCCGACGAGCGCCGGCACAGCCAGAAAATTCTTCAAAGGAATGTGACCAGTCGGGATGCCCCCTGAAGCAGGGTGCTCGTTGGGTGCATTCGTATAGAAGCCGCAGCCCGTATTGAAGGCGTGCCCCCAGAGGGACGGGTAGCGACCGTCAGGCAACGGCGGGAAGACGACGCTCTGCTTGTCGGGCTCCATGGCGCATTGCCGGCCCATCATGTGGGTCAGTGTGTGGCCGATCATCGCGCCGGTTTCCGGATCGATGGAGGCGACATAGCCGTGCTCGCTGCCGGTCAGACGGCGGGCCTGGGCCAGTACGATGTCGGCCACATCCTCAATCGAGAACGCGGAATCGATCAGGGCATCAGCCAGTTCCACCAAGGCCTTGTTGACGTCCAATTCCCACTGGTGTTGCTCCATAACCCGCTTGTGCGCGGTGACGTCCACGCAGTATTCGATAATCTGGGCGAGTCCGCCCCGGTCATCGAACACGGGAAAGGCGTGAATCTCGACGTTGCGTTGCCGGCCGTCCTTGTCGTAGTGAACGTGCTCGACCACAACCGGTTTGCCGGTTTCCTGGATAATCTGCAGCGGGCAGCGGTGCCCGGGCATAGCGCAGGGGTGCGCGCAGTTGTGGAGTAGGGCGTGGCAGGTGGCGGCGCCGGCCTGGTGCAACTCGCGGGCTGCCCGGTTGGCCAGGCGGACCTGGCGATCGGCCACGTTGATCACGTAGAAGGGGTAGGTCAGCCAGTCCAGAACCGTTTGCAGCAGGAGCGGCTGCGCCTCCATCTCTTCCGGCGCCGGGCCTTCGGCGGAATCCCTGTCACTCTGGTTCATACTCACGGTCTCCGGCACGCAACCCTCACGTTGCCCCATCCTGTCGCGCGTCGCCGGGCCACTGCGATCAGCCAAAAGGGCACAAACCTGCACGGCGGGAAGCCATCAGCGCCGGCTCATGCCTCACGCCCCATCATAGAGGCAACGACCGCAAAAGCAACAGAAATCGGCGTCTCCCGGCTTCCGGGGTTCGACTGAAATTCGGGTCAGGAAGAGGCGAACGACGATGCGCCCCTGCGCAGAACAGACGCGCGGGGACGCCGGTCGCGGCAACGAAGTGACCCGAGAAGTTCCGGTGCAAACCCAGCGGTTTTATAGGGGATTTCCCGATAGGAAAACCAGCATTCTGCCGGATATCAGAAACAGCCAAGGCCCGATTTACTGAAAACGCGCCTCTGATACGATGGCGGGTGATGTTAAATTTGGAAGGGGATATCATGAATGATACGGAACTTCTGAGGCGTTATGCCGCGGGCGAGGAAGAGGCGTTCCAAGAGCTCGTGAGCCAGTACAAAGACAGTGTATACGCGTTCCTGCGGAGGTTTCTGAGCCAGTCGGACCTGGTGGACGATGTCTTCCAGGAGACTTTTATGCAGTTGTACATCAGTCGTGACACGTTCGATTTGTCGAGGCCGTTGCGTCCGTGGTTGTTCACGATCGCAGCCAACAAGGCCAAGGACGCCCTGCGGCGGCTGCAGCGCATCGACTCGGCCAATCTCGGCGGCATGTTCGACAGCGACGAGCACTCTATCGACGACGTGCTGAACACGCTCGACTGCGACACGCGGATGCCATACGACGATCTGGTCAAGGACGAAACGGCGGCTTCGGTGAAACGGATTATCTCCCGTATGCCGGTAAAGCTGCGCGAGATTCTCATCCTCGCCTATTTCCACAAGTTCTCCTATGCCGAGATCGCCGGAATTCTCCATATCCCGGTTGGCACGGTCAAGAGCCGGCTTCACACAGCCGTGGGTCGCTTTGCCGAGGACTGGCGCACAGCCATGATGTGTGAAGCCGCGAATTGAAGGTGAATACCTCGTGCGAACCGGGGGTTGCACCAGTTGGTGCGACATAGAGACAGCGGTAGAGTGTCGCGGGCTTGGGTCCCCAATCGCGATATATCGCAGTTGGGATCCTCTTCCGGCCCGCGATTCGAGGGTGGCCTGGGCGCGGAGTGTCGCTGCGCGTCGGGCTCCTCTGGAATTAGCCATTTTCATCCCCTTGCGGCGGGCCAAAGGCCCATGAAGGGCTCCTAAGAAAATAGGTTTAACCGGGAGCAGCACAAATGGCCCTAAATACTGCAAATATCGTGGCTCACAGACAGAACGCGCTGGAGGCCTGTTTTCTTGCCGACACCCGCCACGCAGCGGCTGCGCGACTCAATACGAACGCTATCGCCCGCGTATGCCAAGCCGGGGGATGAGAGAGGCCCAGGCCGGAGCAGAGGGCTCCCCCGGCCTGGGCTGTTTGTTGCCTCAGTAGCTCCCGCTCGACAGCCGCCGCAAAATCTCGACTTTGTTGGCCCAGCAATGGGAGTCTGTCTCTGCGGTCCAGTCCAGGTCACATCCCCAGAACTCCCGCCACCATGCCCGAAATCTTCTCAGCATTGCCATGTTTCACTCCTTTTCTCCTGGCGTCCGGATTGCGGCCGGCACTCACGGCAACGACCGGCGTCGAGAGCGCTCTCTACTGTATAGAGGCAGCAATTGAGAGGGCGGTAACGGCGCGACCAGCCGACCTCCTGAAATCCGGGCCGACCGGGGCCCGCCTCTTGGCTCCGATTCCGTCGTAAAGCCCTCTCAGACAAGCACATAGACTCTATTCCGGTCCGGTCCTTGGCCTTTTCTCGTTGACATTCTCGCCAGACAATGTACAATGATTCTTGGCGACTCCGATAGGGCGGTTGGGGACCCCAATCGCGATGTATCGCGATTGGGAACCCTTTGGCGCGTCGTTGCGTGTGCCCCTCGGGCTGGAGGTGGGAGGTCCAGGGTTTGCAGTGAGTTCTTATGTCGAAGGGACGGGGGCTTCGGAGTTGGCCGGGGGGAGCGCCTACCTTTTGTCCTTTCCTGCCCGCTTGCCGACAATCGAGGACGACAGAGGCTCCATTCGAGCCCCACGCTCCACAGAAACCCTTGATACATACCGGGCGACAAGCCCGCGCCCTACCTACTGGTTGGAGGCCGGATCCCGAGGATCGGCCCATTGCTGAGAGGAGAAGATCCATGTACAGACGATGTATGATTCTGGTGCCCGTGGCGATGATCGCTCTGACCCTGACAGGTAGTGCACAGGCCCAGAGCATGACTAGGGTGTCCCCCGTCGCATCTGTTGCCATACTGGAAGGTGTAACGCTGGAATTCAAAGTGCATCTTGGCGGTCTGATATGGCCGTGGTGTTGGCATCAGGCGGATTGGTATGTGGATGATGTCCTTACGGCCAGTCAAAACCTCGGGAACGTGCAGTCGGCCGACGTCACATTCTCGTGGCTTGGGAACGCCGCCGGAACACATGCAGTCAAGGTCCGCGCCAAATATGATGGCGCCTTCGGCATTCACAAGTGGAGCGATTACATCACCTGGACCGTCACGGTCGTGGACCCGGAGACGTACACGATAGAGAGGCTACAGCCCGTTGAGCAGTCGTGTTCGGTGCCGGTGACTACGTATCCGATGTTCTGGGCGCGTTTTGGCGGCATCGTGTCACCGGCAAAATGGAGTGAGGCTCAATGGTATGTGAATGACGAGCTCCAAGGGACTAGGACCCTTAGTGGGCAGACCGCCGACAGCTATGTTCATCCCCATTTCCATGTCGGGAGGTGCGAGGTCAAGGTTCGTGCCAAATATGACCTCACCTACGAGTCGGTGTGGACCGACTATCTCACCTGGGCTGTCGAAGTGCTTCCGCACCCCCCAACCGCCGCTTGCGTCAGCCCGGACAGTCCCGTGACCTTGCAGCAAGGTGACACGCAGGCATTTACCGCCAGGGGAAGCGATCCAGGCAGCGAAACGGATACCCTGGATATTGCCGGTGTCAGGTGGTATCTCGATGGTGTGCAGCAAAGCGACGTTGGGTTTGGGCAGATCAACAAATCGACGATCCAGCACACCTGGAGCCGCACGTTCGCCACCGGGGGGACCTATCAGGTCGAAGCCGTCTTCTACGATTACGAGGGGTATTCCTCCGCAGACGGCCAAGCCGTGTGGACCGTCGAGGTCGAAGGCCAAGTCCAAGTCCACGCGCCCAGCGCAAGCATCGTGAGCCCGGGCAGTTCCGTGACGGTCTATACGGGCAGGTCAGTGACGTTCGAGGTGACGGGAACCGATGCAGGCAACGATTTGAGCCTTTGCGAGGTGTCTCTCGATGGCGTGCCCCAAACGAACGCCTCTTTCAGCGGTACGGCCAGTGGCAGCACCGCTGAGTGGACCCATACGTTCGATACGCCGGGGACATATGAGGTCGCATTTGTTCCCGTCGATTTGGCGGGCGATCACGGCAGCGCCGGCACGTGGACCGTCAAGGCGGAATCCCACGACCCCAGCGCAAGCATCGTGAGCCCGGGCAGTTCCGTGACGGTCTATACCGGAGTCCCGGTGACGTTCACCGTGGAGGGCAGCGATCCGGCCGACGATCTGTGGCTTTGCGAGGTGTCTCTCGATGGCGTGCTCCAGGCGTACGCCAATTTCAGCGGTGCGGCCAGTGGCAGCACCGCCGCATGGACTCACACATTCAATCTGCCCGGGACGTATCGGGTGGCATTCGTCCCTGTCGATGCCGCCGACAATCACGGAACCGCAGAAGTGTGGACCGTTGTGGCCAAAGCTGACCCGGGACAGGCTGGGCTGAACGTCTTGGTCATCGAACTGGATGCTCAGGGACGGGCCCAGGGGCCTCTGGCCGACGCCAAGGTCGATCTGACGGGCCCGGCGGCCGCAACGGGGGCGACCACGGATGGGCAGGGGAAGTTCGCGTTCACGGGGCTGGAGCCCGGCACATACACCGCGAACGTGAGCAGGGACGGCTATTACACCCAGAGCCGAAGTGTTTCCTTGGCCGCCGGCGAGACAAAGGATGAGGTATTCCGGTTGACACCGGAGTCGCTTGAGCCGGCGGCGTTCGGCTTCGCTTCGCCGGGCGGCAAGCACTTCATTGAAGGAAGGCCGGGGAACCTGTCCTTCTCCGTTGAGGTGGCGTGGAACGGCTCACCCGGCTCGGTGCGCTTCAACGTGGCCGGTACCTGGCATACCGCGGCGGTCGCCGACCTTGGCGGCGGCCAGGCACGCGCAAATCTGGCTGTGGCAATCCCGGCCGCCATCGCTGCGTGCCGCGAGCTGATCGTTGAAGTGGCCAATGGAGAAGGAAAGAGCACGACCGTGAATACCGGTGTGTATTTGTATCCTGTTCCGCCGATCGTTTCGCAATGGTACCCTGCCTGGCTGCCGTCGGGAGGGTCGCTGGATTATTCGTACGAGGAAGCGTGGACTCTCTGGGACATCGAGGCCAGCGAAAAATGCTCCACGAGCGCCACGGCAGCTCTGCGAAAACAGCTCACTTTTGACCCGCTGCGCG
>CAYFUB010000518.1:0-21193 GCA_964346195.1 uncultured Pirellulales bacterium | reverse complement strand
GGCCGCCGTCACGCAGCTCAGCGACAGCAGCTTCCGGGCCCCGAACAAGGCAAACGCCGCCAGGGCCGTCATGGCGCTGGTCCCGTTGATGAGGGCAAGGCCCTCTTTGAAGCTCAGGCTGATGGGTTTGAGCCCCTCGGCCTGCAGGGCCTCCCGGGCGGTCGTCAACTGCCCCCGGTGGAAGACCGCCCCCTCGCCGATGAGAGCCAAAGCCGCGTGCGCCAGATGCACGAGGTCGCCCGAGGCGCCCACACTGCCACACTCCGGAATATAAGGGGCAATCCCCGCGTTGATCATGTCCCGCACCAGTTCGAGCAACTCCACACGGACGCCGCTGTAGCCTTTGACCAGCGTGTTGAGACGTACGGCCAGGACGGCCTGTGCGATGTAATACTTGAGAGGGTCGCCCAGGCCGGCGGCATGGCTGCGAATCAGGTTCACTTGCAGAGCGCCGATGTCATCATCGCCAATGATCTTGTTGCACATCGGACCGAAGGAGGTATTGACCCCGTAGATGACACGCCGGGCCGCCACTTCCTGCTCCAGAAACGCGCGACTCCGCCGACTCCGCTCCAGCGCCGCGCGGTCCAGGGCCACCGACTTGTCCCCGATGCCGATCGCGACAATGTCATCGACCGTGAGGTCGTTTCCATTGAGAATCACTTCAGGTCGATCCATGGCAAATCTCAAACTCGCACCACGTGAAGCGGGCCACGTGAAGCGTAGAATAGCCAGCAATTCATATTTCACGCGTCGAAGAGCGGCGGTGAGCCGCGGCTGGAGAGCACGACTCTGTGTTCTCTGTTCTCGACGCGCGGCTTTCCGCCCGGCAGTCGAATACGAGTACTGGTTTGCGCCGGCCTTCTATCGTGGTGCGCCTCTGTATCTCATCCGCTGCAACGAGGGCGACTTCCAGTTTCACACGTACGCGCCCGCGAATCCGTTCGGATATCTCTTCCGCGGTCAAACCCGCCCCCTCCTCGAGTCCGACTATCACGCGGACTCGGTCGGACAATTCATAATCCTGATGTACTTCCAGGCAGTAATTGCGGATTCCCTCCATTCCGTGCAGGGCGGCAAATACCGACGTGGGATAGAGCGTCGTGCCGCGCACCTTCAGCATCTGCGCCTTGCGTCCCAGGACCGGCCCGAGCCGCCAGGTCCTGCGACCGCACGGACACGGCTCGGTCAGCAGGGTGGCAATGTCCCCTGTCTTCAGACGCAACAACGGCATTCCGGTCACCTGCAAAGGCGTGGCCACCACTTCGCCGGGCTCACCTGGAGGCACGGGCGCCCCGGCCTCATCCACAATCTCGACCGCAATCAGGTCCGCAAGCACATGGCCCCCGCCGTCACCCGGCGCACATTCGGCGAACGACGTGGCCATTTCGGTGCTGGCATAGGTCCCGAGGACCTGCCCCCGCCACGCCCGGCTCAGACGCTCGCCCAGCGCCGAGAGCGACAGGTCTGCCTCGCGGATGGGCTCGCCGATGCAAATCAGCCTGACGACGTTCAGACACGACGGATCGACGCGGCGCTGCTGCAGCAACCGGGCCGTTTCCAGCAGCATCGAAGGAACGCCGACGATAGCGGATGGCTGGTGTGCCAGGATCGCCTCCGCCAGGACGGCGGGGCTGCCGGCGCCGGCACGAATCGCCGTCGCCCCGATCCGGCGCAGCCCTTCGAAATACGCCAAACCCGCCATGAAACAGCGGTCGAGGGCACAGGCGATCACCACGCGATCCTCCGCCGTCAGACCGGCGGTCGAGAAGCACGACTGTTCGTTGTAGGCGAGACGCTCCAGGTCGCGCTCGGTCTGCAACAGTGCGATGGGGGCCCCCGTCGTCCCGGAGGTCTGGCAGATATCCACCACCTGGCGCTGCGGCACGCAAAGGAACTCCGGCCCGCGCTCCGCCAGGTCGGCCTTCGTGGTAAAGGGCAGGCGACGCAGGTCCGCCACGCCCTGGATGTCGTCCGGGGTGAGCCCCAGATTATCGAATCGTTGTCGATAAAAGCGCGAGCGTTCATAGCAGTAACGGAGATGACGGGCCAGCAGCCGATCCGTACAGGCCGAGATGCTCGCCGCCGACTCGAAAGACACCCGGACGGCACGTTCCAGGAGGGGCAGATCCGGAGAGTTTGCCTCCGGGAATCGATCAGGACTGGTTCCGGACAAGGCAGGCTCCCATCAATTCCTTGACGTGCTTTCGCAGTTCGATATGTCCCAATTCCCGTTGGAAAGCCGCGGGCTCGACGGGCTCGAGGCATTCCAGCCGGACTTCCGCAGGCGCCATCCATCGGCGTCCCGGCGGCAGCAGGCGATCCGTCCCGGAGATACACAACGGCACGATCGGGACGTTGAAATGGGCGGCCAGCTTGAACGCCCCCGAGTAGAAACGGCCCAGCCGGCCGTCACGGCTGCGATGCCCCTGGGGAAACACCAGAATGGAACGCCCCTCATCGAAGATCCGCTGCACGCGCCGCAGGATCTCGTCCCACGGCAGGCTTTCCACGTCCAGATACTCGGCCATGCGCATGAACGGCGCGTAACAGGCCAGCTTGAACGGCCAAGACCGCAGGCAGATGACGACGTCGAATACCGGCATGGCGGACGTGATGAAGATATCGAAGAAGGACAGGTGATTGGCCACGTAGATGCTCCGTCGCGCCAGCCGCTGGCGGTCGGCCCCCGTCAACTTCACATGGACGAAGGGCGACACGATCCAGAGCCAGACGCGACCGTATATCCAGACGAAGTGACGCATGATTTTTCCCAGCGGCCAACGGGTCACCATGCGCCACACCACCAGAAGCAGCGGAAAGAGCGCGATTCCTATGACGGTCTCCAGAACCATCAGGACCGGTACCCAGACATTCATCAGGAGGATTGTCACACACGAGAGTATTCTGCCGAATCTCCCGTTCATTTTGACTGCCTGTCCTGTATACGTTGCCATAGAGATACCCGAAATCTATTGTCCGGTGTCGGGAAGCGTGGAACCACCCTGCGTCGCCGGTTCTTCGCTTTCGCACGCGCCTTCCCGTGGGGGGCGGCGGTCAGACCTTTCCGGCGGCTTCCAGCTCACGTTTCTTCTCAATCACCAGTCGGTGCAGGTCACCCAGTGTTCGGACCTCCCGCACACGGGGCTCCTCGCGCAGGGTCACTCCGAACGCCTGCTGCAACACCACGACCACATCGACGAAATCCAGGCTGTCAAAACCCAGGGTTTCCACCAGATGCGCTTCCGGTGTCATCGTGCCGGGGTCAAGCTCGAACTCCTCAGCCAGACTCCGGTTCACCAACGCAATGATTTCACTTTCTGTCACTGATCCATCTCCTGATAACCAAAGCCGAATTGACCCCCCCCAGGGCGAAATTGTTGGACATCGCCACGTCAACCTGTCGTGGCTCCATCTTCGTCAGAAGGTTCAGGCGGCCGCAAATCTCATCCGGCTCCTGCAGATTCCGCGTGGGCAGCAGCAGACCGTCGCGCAGCATCAGGAGCGTGGCGATGAGCTCCAGCGCTCCGCAGGCGGCCATGGTATGCCCCATGTGTCCTTTCAGGCTGCTGACCGGCATCTCGCGGCCGAACACCTGCTCCACGGCCTCGCACTCGGCGCTGTCGCCCCGAATCGTTCCGGTGGCATGCGCATTGAGATACTCGACCTGCTCCCGTTGAAATCCCGAGGCCGCCAGCGCCGTGCGCATGCACTGGACCATGGACCGCGGTTCGGGGTTCGCAACATCCTCCGGCGAGCAGTTGACGGCGAATCCGCAAATCTCCCCGAGGATGTTGGCGTTTCGCGCCTGCGCGTGCTCCAGACTCTCCAGGACCACGATCCCGGCCCCTTCGCCGCAGATGATCCCGTCGCGGTCGCGATCGAAGGGACGCGGCGTCATCTCCGGCCGCTCGTTATAGGCACGAGACGACGCTTCCAGCGTATCGAACACGCCAATCGTCAGTACGTGAAGCTCGTCCGCTCCTCCGCAAACCATCACATCCTGCTGGCCCAGGGCGATGCTCTCGGCCGCCAGTCCAATCGCGATAGTTCCGGTGGCACAGGCCGCCGACGGGGCCAGGAGCCGGCCGCGAATCTCCAGGGCCTGCGCCAGATTCGCCGCACAAGAGCTGTTCATAATCTTGAAGAAGTGCGTCGACTTCATCCCTTCGATGCTGTCTTCCCCGAGCACGCCACGAAACAGGGTCTCGGTCTCAATCGTGCTGCCCGTGGTCGAGCCGGCGCATACGCCGGTGCGAACGCTCTGCAAATGATCGGCGGTCAGTCCGGCCATCTGCAGCGCCTCGCGGGCGGCAAGGACGGCATAGACCGACATCCTGGACATGTACCGGCGCTTCTTGCGATCGATGCTCTGCGCATCCACCTCGGGAACGCAGGCGGCGACCGTCGTGCGCAGGCCCTTGATCCCGGCGAGCGTGGAACAATGGCTTACCGCCGTCCGGCCCTCCCGCAGGGCCTGCCATAACACCGGCACGCCACCCCCGAAAGGAGTGACCGCTCCCAACCCGGTAACGACAACCCGCCCCGGCAGCGCCGGTGCTTTGACATTGCCTGGACCCATTAGCGTATGCAACTCTCCGTCAGAAAACCGGCACACAAGGCCCCCAATACCCCCGGTGCGACGACGGCCTGCCCGGAAAGGTACAGGCCCTTCACCGACGTCCGAGGCAACAGGGGCATGTCCGCCAAACGGTGTTTGACTCCGTACAGCCCGCCCTGCGGACTACCCAGACGGTCACGGAACGTCAGGGGCGTGGCCACGTCCAACAGTTCAAAATCCCCGAGGACATCGCCGGCGCACTTCAGCAGCCGTTGCACAAGCCGGTCGGCCGTCCGCGCCTTCCATTCACGATACCCTTGCGGCCTGGGGTGGCCGCTGCCAGCGCCCGGTATATCCGCCAGAGTCGCCGGGCAAATCGCGGAAACGCCGCGGCCCGCCGCTTCCGGCGGAATGCTGACAAACAAAGGACGGTCCTCCAGAGGAGTCGCCGCCCAGTCCTCGAGGGCGTGAGGCCCCCTGAGAAGAATCAGGTTGCCTGCGAAATCAGCCGGCCGGCACCGTCCGAACAGGACCACAGCCGACGGCGTCTCCTCCAGCTCGCCAATCCGGTGCCGGTACGCTGGAGTAAACGCATTCGGCGGCAACATCTCCAACATGAGCTTCGGATGAACCGTGCAGATGCACCGGCGCGCCGCCAGTCTATCGCCCGTATCGAGTTCAGCCGCCGCGAATCTCCGGGGGCCATCCAAGTGGATGCGGCGGACGGCCCGCCCGCATATCACCTCGACTTCGGCCTTATGCAGCGCCTTCGCAAAAATCTCCGCCCAAACCCGGCCTCCACCCCGGACAAGAGCAGCCGATTCGAAATAAGAGCCCACGATCTGACTGTGGAACAGCAGTGAGGTCTGCCGCGCGAGGGCGCCGTAAAGGACTCCATGGCAGCTCAGCAGGCCACGAAGCACGCGGTTATCCGTGCAGCGGTCGACCGCCTGCTTAAGGCTGCACGCAGGGCCGGCAAAAAGCGTGTCGATGCCCCGACCGCCGCCCCGCACAAAGGCGCTGCGGCTCTGTTCCCACAGCGTTTTCATCTCCGTCAAGAAACGCTTTACGCCGGCGCCGTCCGCCCGAAACCGCTCGCAAATCCTCTGTTCCAGTCTCTCCCACCCCTGGGGGAAGGAGAATTCAAAGCTCGGCTCGGAGAATCGGACATGGTCCACGGTCTCCCGGATGCACACCGCCCCGTCCAGCGCCTCGGCAACCCCCAGTTCCTCCAGCAATTCCCGCAGCAGTCCCCCCGGCCCCAGGGCCCCGGCATAGTGAAACCCGCAGTCCAAGTACGTTCCGCGTCGCACAAAGCCGCGCACCGTGGGCGCCAGATGTGGGGACCTCTCGACCAGTGCAACGCGCTCCCCTCTCCTGGCACGAAGGAGAGCACACGTGAGTCCGGAGATACCCCCCCCAACGACAAGTGTATCAGGCATTGGAACAGTCATTACACACAGGGCCTTGCCACACGAACTACTTGCCAACCACAGGTCTGCAAGGGGAAGCGCTGCGATCGTCTTCCCTGGAATCACGAGCCACTTGGAGCGATCAACTCCCGCCGGTCATCATTTTCGAAATTTTCGAAGCACCAGTATAGTCAAGGCTTTAGGTTCCGCCAAGCACATTTTCTCGCTGATGACAGATCGTGTGCATGACAAGAAAGTGGCGGGTGAGGATAAGAAGGACGTCATCGCGGGGAGGCGTACGCCGACGAAGCAATCTCGGAGCAACCAGAGGTCAAGATTGCCGCACCGGCCTTCGGCTGGCTCGCAATGACATCCGGGGCGTTTGCCACGATCTTGTCGTACTCCCGACAGATCACGGCTCGTTCGGCCGGCCACCAGTCCGGGCCGTGGGACAGTCTCGGTCTTCAGCCCGAGTGTGATGCCGGAAGAAGTTCCAGAGGACTTCGGATGCTTCGAATTGTCGCAATGGATGGTGGCGTGGCAGTCGTTCCGTGAAAGCTGTGCCGGGCCATCGGTGCCCCCAGCCGCTCAGGATGTAAAGAGTAACCCAGGTTCTGCCGCCGTTATCCCGCCACATCAGGACTTCGCGCGCCGATGAATTTTCATACGTTGCGGGCCACGACTCACAGCCGCAGTATTCGGCCCAGGAGCAGGCCGAATCAAGCACCGACAAGTACGATGGCAGGGGCCAGAGAGAAAACGGCCGTCCCCCCTCAAACGGGACCTGTCCATCTTCTCGGCCGTGGATGACGATCAACGGCACCGGCATCTGGGGCGCCCGGATCTTGCGGGGCGGCTTCCCGGTGCCCCGGTAACCGCCGATCGAGCCGGAAACGACACCGATGGCGGCGACCTGGCCGGGCCTCTCCGAGGCAAAGTAGTAGGTAAGCATACCGCCATTGGAGTGTCCGGCCACGTACACCCGGCTCGGATCGATGCGCAGCCGATGTGAGAGATCGTCAATCACATAACTGATGAATCTGACATCTCCCACCGCACCCATTGAGGCCAATCCGCAGCAGTATCCGGCGTTCCAATGCTGCAGCCATCCGAGCAGCCCGATACCGTTCGGATAAGCGACCACGAAACTCTCACGATCCGCCAGATCGCTGAACTTCGACCACTTCTCGGCCTGAGCCGCCGCGCTGAAGGCACTGTGAAGCATCACGACCAGAGGGTAGGTTCTGTCTTCGCTGTATCCCCGGGGCACGTGGACCAGGTAATCGCGATTGGACAGAAGATAACGAAGCGGCGTTGTTTGTCGGTATGTGCCCGGCTGCGGCGTTCCACGCTCGGGCAGGGAGGTCTGGCACCCGGCCGATACGACGGCCAATCCCGGGAATAGACATACGGCAAAGCGCACCGCGGCCCGTCGCCACGAAAACATATTGCCCCCCCCATCATGTCAATCAGGCTCTGACTCTCACATCCGGGTAGTATCTCCCATCGACACATCGTTTTCGACGATGTATCCGTACCTGTCCGCCATCTTCAATTGATGCTTAAGCTCGCAGCCGCGTGCAGCGTCCGAGGAATCATCCGCCCCATCCGGTTGCCCGCACGTAGGACTACGGCAAACAGAGACGAGGGTGCAGGAATAAATGAACGGGTCGGTGGATTTCAAACACGTGAGTGCAGTCGCAGGGCAAGGCTGGCGTTCGTGCCGCCGAAACCGGCAGAGTTGCACAGGACCACGCGCGGCGGTTGGTTGAGCCGCTCCGTCAGAATTCGCAGTTTCTCGCTGAACTGGTCCGGCTGCTCGAAGTTGACGCTGGCGACGGTAAATCCATTTTGTGCCATCAAGATACAGTAGACGACCTGCGATGCGCCGGCCATCCACAATTCATGTCCGACCATTCCTTTCAACGAAGCGACGCCAGGACGATGGGCATCGCCGAAGAGGCGGTGGATCCCGAGGGCCTCCACGCCATCCCCAACCGGGGTCCCCGTAGCGTGGGCGCAGATATAGTCCACCGTTTCGAGCGAGAGATTGGCCTCCTGAATCGCCGCGGTCATGGCCCGGAACAGGCCGCCCTCGCTGGGAATCGACACATTGACCCCATCGGACGAGAAGCCGTAGCCCAGCACCTCCCCGAGAATGGGCGCACCCCGCTTCTGCGCGAGATCATACCGTTCCAACACCAGGGCCGCCGCTCCGCCGCCCGGAACCAGCCCATCCCGGTTCACGTCAAAGGGCCGACACGCCTTCTGAGGAGTGGCTACCTGCGTGGAGAACGCATCGAGGGCATCAAAGCTGCACATGGACTGCCAGTTCAACTCCTGGGCCCCACCACAGAGAACGCGGTCCTGCCGCCCGAGGCGAATCAAGTCCGCCGCCTGGCCGAGCGCGTGGCCGCCGCTACTGCAGGCGGCGCTGAGCGTCCAACAGGCGCCCCGCGTTTTGAGCAGGGCGTTCAGGTTCATGGTGACGTTGGAGGTCATGGAACAGAAGACGTGGCCGCTGCCGATGACACTGGTCGTATGGTGTTGCCGGACCAGGTCCACCTGTTCCACCGCGGCCAGACAACTGGAGTCGCACCCGAATATCAACCCGGTACGGTCGTTTTGAATATCCTCCGGTGCCAGCCTGGCCTCGCGAAGGGCGTCTTCCACCGCCGCATAGGCCTGAACGGCGCACTCCGCCATGGTCTTTCTGGCCTTGCGATTCAGGTGCCGCGTCGCCTCGAAACCGGTAATGCGGGTCGTCAACGGGCTGCGAAAACCCAGGGCCGCACGTTCGGGGTCGACCGCGATTGCGGACTCACCGCGGTACAAACGTTCGACAACCGTCTCCTTGTCCGTCCCCAGGCACGAGACGATCCCAACCCCGGTGATAGCGACTCGATTCATTGGCACCTCATTCCGGCATCCGTGAATACGTTGAGAGATGCGCCACTACATGTAAACCCCGCCATTGACGCTCAGGACCTGCCCTGTGACGTACGCGGCATCCGGCGAACACAGGAATGCTACCGCTCCCGCAACCTCTTCGCACGTACCGAAGCGCGAAAGCGGAATCATCTTGAGGATCTCGGCTTTCGGGAGATCCCGCGTCATATCGGTTTCAACGAACCCGGGCGCGACGGCGTTGACCAACACGCCGCTGCGGGCCACCTCTTTGGCCAAGGCACGAGTCGCACCGATCAGGCCGGCCTTGGCGGCGGAGTAATTCACCTGTCCCGGCATGCCGGTCTGGCCCGACGTGGAGACGATATTGATGATGCGTCCTCGCTTCTTCTGCATCATCAGACCGACGACGCGGCTCGTTACATGGTAGAAACCATCCAGGCTTACATTCAGAACGTCTTTCCAGGCCTCGCGCGGCATCCAGAACAGCAGGCTGTCCCGATTGATGCCGGAATTGTTGACCAGGATATACGGGCACCGATCCTTCAGGACGGCATCCAGAGTCTCCCTGGCGGCCGTCTCATCGGACACGTCAAAAGGCACGAGCAGACAATCGCGTCCCAGGCCGCGAATCCGGGTCGCCACGGATTCCGCCGCCTCGTGGTTGCTTCGGTAGTTCAGCCATATGTCGTATCCATCCCGGGCCAAACGAATGGCGATGGCCGCACCGATTCCCCGCGAGGCACCGGTAATCAGAGCGACATCCCGCTCACTCATCGTAACTCTTCCGATTCAACCGTTCGGTTTTCCATTCCACAGGCGGTACCATCGTCCTGGACGGCCTGGCCACAACGGGATTGACCCACTGCACAATCGCCCAAAATAGTGGAAAAGACCTTCTTGTCAACATCTTTTGTGGTATCCTTTCACATGAGGCGTGCCAGATCACCGCGCGTGTGATACAATACGCTTGTCCGTCGGCCGGACCATTTCGGTGGGGGCGCCGGCGGGAAGAAGGTTGGACTGGATGGCAGGCCGTTCAGCGTCTGGAGAGTCGATTTCATGGATGTCAGGCAAAGGCTGAAGCAAGTCATCGTTGCAGACTTGAATCTGGAAGAAATCACACCCGAACAAATTCGTGATGACGAGGTGCTGTTCGGCGAGGGAATCGGGTTGGATTCGCTCGATGCGGTAGAATTGGTCGTCGTCGTCAAAAAACACTTCGGGATCGAGATCAAGGACATGACGGAAGGACGCGCGGCCTTCGCCTCGGTCGATTCCCTGGCTCGATTCATCGAGGAGCGCATGGCTACATGACGCGCGTTCACCGGGAAGTTCCCATCACCGGAGTGGGCTGTTTGTGCGCGGGGGGAGGGTCGGTGCCCGAATTGACGCGGACTTTGTTCGCCGGCCGGCGTCCTGTCGCCTGGCGGCAGGTGCGTGGAGATAATTACCCCGTGTTTGAGTTGGACGACGGCGCCGCTCCCGCCGGGTATCATGAGGCGCCGGAGTGCGAGCGGTGCGGGCGATTGGCCGTGGCGGCGGCGCGGGAGGCCTTGGCTCACGCCGGCCTGACAGCAGAGCAATTGCGGCATCGACAGGTAGGGATTTGCCTGGGCACGACGGTCGGCAGCGCGATGAACAACGAAGCGTTCTATCGCGAGTTTCGGGAGGGTCGCCGGCCGGATATCGAGCCGATACGGCGCTACCTGAAGGCTAATCCTGCGACCATGGTCGCGCGGGCCTTCGGTTTGACCGGCCCCTGTCAGACCATCGCCAATGCCTGCTCCTCAGGCGGCGTCGCGATCGGTCATGCCGCGGCGTGGGTTCGCAGCGGCGTATGCGACGTCGCCGTCGCCGGCGGGGCCGACATGCTGTGCAATGTCATCCATGCGGGTTTTCTGTCGCTGCTGATCACGGATACGCAGCCCTGCCGGCCGTTCGATCGTGACCGTCGCGGCCTGAACCTCGGGGAGGGAGCCGGCGTCATGGTGCTGGAGTCGCAGTCGTCGGCCCGGCAGCGCGGCGCGGCCATACAGGCCTGGCTGTGCGGCTATGGAAATGCGTCCGACGCCCATCATATTTCCACGCCGGAACCAAGCGGCAGAGGCTTGCGACAAGCGCTGGGTCAAGCCTTGGGCGAAGCTGCTCTGAGTCCCCAGGACATCGATTTCATCAATGCCCATGGCACGGGTACACCGGAGAATGATCGCGTCGAGGGTCGTCTGTTCCCGGAAATGTTCCCCGGGATCCCGTTCGGCTCCACCAAAGGGTATACCGGCCACACGCTTGGTGCGGCCGGAGGCATCGAGGCGGTAATCACGATCGTCTGCCTGCAACAGAAGCGTGTCCCGGCGAATATCGGCTTCGAGCACCCGGACCCGGAGTTTCCCGGCCGGCCGGTCGTGGAGAACACTCCTGTCGCCGGTCGATACGGGTTGTCTGACTCCGTCGCGTTCGGCGGCAACAATGTGGCTTTGATCTTTCGGGGGCAATCGTGACGGAGCCGCGACTGACAATTGCAGGAGTCGGCCTGGCCGGCAGCTTCGGTCTGGGCAAGCCGGCACTACTCGAGGCGCTCCGCCAGGGGGGCAAGCCGAACGGGACCATGCAGGTAACAGGTCCGTCGGGTGAACGGCAGTTGCCGGTCTATCAGGTGGATGTCGCCGCCGTCAGCCGGTTCGTTTCCGCGGCGGCGCTTCGACGCATGAACCGTTTCGCCAGAGTCGCCGTGCTCGGCGCCGCGCTGGCTCTTGAGGACGCCGGCTGGGAGATTCCGGTAAGACGCAACGATGTGGGCCTGGTAATCGCGAGCGGCTATGGCGCATCCAAAAGCACCTTCGACTTCCTCGACAGCATGATCGCCGGGGAAGGCCAATTCCCCTCGCCGACGCTGTTCTCCAACTCCGTGCATTCATCGGCCGCCTCGCACGTGAGCATCGTCATGGAACTGAAGGGGCCGTGCCTGACGGTAAGCCAGTTCGAGATGTCGCCCATTTCAGCGCTGCTGACCGCGCGCGACTGGCTGCTGGAGGGACGGGTGGAGGCGGTCGTGTTCGGGGCCGTCGATGAACTGTGCCCGGTTCTCGGCTATTGCTACGAGTGTTTCTTCGGGGCCGATGCGAACGGACCGATTGAGCCGTTCGCCTGGAACCGGCAAACCGCTGTCATGGGCGAAGGGGCGGCTTTCCTGTTGCTCCAGCGCGACGGTGCTGCCCGCTACGGCCACATCGAACGGCTCGCGTGGACACAGAGCCGGTGTTTCCGCGCTCCGACGGACAGGACCCTCGTGCTCGGCGCCGATGGGCACATCTGTTCGGCCGGGGACTACCGCCGAGTGGCCAAGGATGCCGTATCGCCGGTGGCGTATGCCCCCGTCTACGGCAGCCTGCCCGGCGGGCAGGCCTTCGATATAGCCATTGCGGCGGTTGCCGCCGAGCAGGGGCTGGGACCGCCACGAATCTGCTCTGTCAAGTGCGATGCCGAGGGTAACTGTGGGGTCGTGGAATGTCATTTCGGTCCGGAACATCGTTAGCCTGCCTGACGGTCCTCGTCGGGACGGCTCTCCTGTCGACCTGCGACCGCGCGCGGGCAGCAGATTCTCTGGGGGAGAACCTGCTGAACGTCCTCCGGGGACGCACGCCGCATGAGACGGCCCTCGGACTGTACGCCGGCATGGCTTATGACTGGTCCGACATGTACTTCTCCATGGCGAGCCTGCAGGCACTCTACGATTATGAGGCCATCTGGCCGCACCGGGCGCCGGACGGATTGGGCATCCGGCTTGAGGCCAATGCGGGGGCTGCGACGGGAAGCGAGTTCTCGGGCGAACGTTTCATCGCCTCGGGTAATCTCCTCGCCGTCTACGAATTCGGCGCCCCGCAGAGCGCCCGCTTCGTTCCCTACGTGGAGGCGGGTGTGGGACTGATTTATACCGATTTCCGGCGCGAGGACCAGAGATGGCGTCTCAATTTCAATCCGGTGGCCGGCTTCGGCATCCGCATGGGGTCCTCATTCATCGTCCTGCGCCTGCATCACCTGTCCAACGGCGAACTGGACGATGAGAACAGGGGGATCAATTCGGTCGTTCTCGGCTTCGGCTTCTACCTGTAGAAGCACGGGCCGGCCGGCGCCTACGGCACGCTGTGGGCCCACCGGCGGATGGCCGCCGGCACCCCTCATGACGGGTCTTGACGCGCTCGCGCGCCGACCGTATGATGTGCCCTCCACTGCTACATCCGGATGGCGTGGAGGCCTGAACAAGGGATTGCAGGAGACAAAGGAGAATACCATGGGAAGAAAAGGTGTATTGATGCTGCTGCTGGCTCTGTCGGCCGTGGTGTGCTGCTCCTGCGAAAGCAGCCAGATGTACGTCGCAGGAGGCGCCGGCGGTCTCTACAATCGGTACAATCTGCATTATGTCGCGGAAAGAGGACACAACAGGGGCAGCTTTGCCAACTGGACGCAATATCCCGGGCACGACTTCGTGCCGTACAACTCGAAGCTCACGGTAGAACCTGCGGGAAGAAGGATCTACTTCATCACGGATGACAACATGAGAATCGTGTGGGAGTACAATCCGGATCGCATGATGATGTCGACCCGAAAGTACGTCAACCTGATCATGTCGCCGACACCGGTCAGTTACGAGGGACTGAGCGAAGTAGACCGCCGCGGCATCGAGGCCGGCGAGGCGATGGTCGGCATGAGCAAACAGGGCGTGCTGGTCGCCCTCGGCTATCCGGCCAAGCATCGGACACCCTCGCTCGAGCAGAATCGGTGGGTCTACTGGAAAGGCCGACGCAATTACTATGTGGTCGAGTTTGATGACAGCGGCAACGTCGCGTCGATCGTCAATTAGCTCCGGCGTGCGCACCATCGGCGTTGGAGCATCGATATTGACCGCCCTGTTGCTATCGGTCGGACGTGCGGACGACGTCGGGAGTACCTCGAAGCAGAAATCCGATTCCCCGCCGCCGCTGCTGCAGTTGCTGCGGGAATCACGGGCGCCTTATCACACCTTCGCGACCCGCTTCGTCCAGCACAAGCGGCTGGCCATGCTGGACGTGACGCTCGAATCCGAAGGGATGATTTTCTTTCGCCGGCCCGGGTCGATTCGCTACGAGATCATCGCGCCGGTGCAGTCACTCCTGATGTATGACGGCAAGAAGGTGCGCTGCTACGCGTTCAGTGAGGGTACCTGGAAGCTGCTGAACAGCCCGGGCGCCACGGCCGTCGGGCAGGTCCTCCGGCAGATCGGCCGCTGGATTCAGGGCGATTTCGACGCGGACAGCAAAATGTTCGAGATCGAGGTCGTGCCGGCGGAGGATGAGGGCGGCGCCATTCATCTCGTCCCGCGCAGCGAGGCGTTCCGCAAGTACATCCAGCGAATCATCATCCACGTGGAGAAGGCGCCGGACTACCGCGTCACACGCGTTACCATCCGCGAGTCCGACGTGGACGTGACGGAAATGTGCTTCCGCCAGGAATTGCGGAATCAGCCGATTCCCGAGGGCACGTTCTTCTCCCCGGAAGCCTCCGAGGCGTGCCAGGCCCTCTTCCCGCCGGAGTGTTCCGACCCCAATGAGCCTGAGAAGACGGAATCTTGAAACGCACAACTTATCTTATTCTCATCTGCTTGCTTGCGGGCGTCTCGGGCTGCGCCCGTACGTCGTTGGTCGGTAAGCCGATTGATGATGCCGCCAGGCGCGCGGCTCTGCTGACCGCTTGGCGACGCCCCGATGTGCCCAAAGCGATCTTCCGTACCGTGATTCGTTGGGGCCCGCGCGAGTTGTCACTGGTGGAGATCGTCAAGCCGAATCCCGAAGGCGGCTACTCCGTGGCGGGAATCACCGACGTCGGCAACACCCTGTATGCCGTACAGATCGACCCGGCCGGCGCGGGTCGGGTCCTCAGCAAAGCCCTGCCCTTCTCGGATCGATGGTTGCTCGAAGGCCCCGTCGCGGAACTGCTCATCCCCTGGAGCGGGCCCGCAGAAACCAGCCGGTTGCACGCCCTGCCCGACGGGGCGTGGGCGCTGGTTGACGAGAACCATCGCCTCACCCGCATGTTTGTCTTCGACCAGACCGACATCTGGCGGGAACTGCGCCTGTTCTCCGGCAATCGCCCGCTCGTCCGGATATCGTTGGAGTGGAATGGGGGCTCTGTACCGCAGACTATGCGGATCGATAACCGCCGCAGGCGCTATCAGGCTGTCAGAGAGAGCGCCTCGGGCAATCATTAGCGCAGGGAACGAATGATTGACGCCGTTGCGCAGACTCGACTCCATTTCTCGTATCGTGCACGATAGCTCGGCGACCGTGCGGGGATGACCCCGGCATCGGGCTGATGGGAACCCGATCTCGGTGCATCCTGGGGAAAGGGGATGGTATGCGCCGTATCCGGCGTGCCGGCTGTATCCGGTCACACTGAATCCACAATTCGCCCTCCCCCCAGAATCAACGACCCCTGTGAAATATGCGGGCCGGGCCGTCGCCATCACCCACAAGACGCTAACGGAGAGGGCGGGATGCGAACCCGCGGTGCCCGATGGGCACACTGGTTTTCGAAACCAGCTCGATCAGCCACTCCGACACCTCTCCGTGTTGAAATGCCGCAACCGCTTCGTCATCGGCGAAGCGTCTACGACCACAGTCATTCTTGATTATACCTCGCCTTTGCCCGTCTTCAAGCACAAAAACTCGGGCGTGTGCGTGGGCATCAGCGCGGAAACGAGTTATGAGCGTGCGGAAGATGCGGCCTTCTACCTTTCCCGATCGCTCAGCGCAGCAGAGAGTGGGGTTCATCACGATCGTGGATGTGCAAGGCACACATTCACACTGGTGGCCCCAAGGCGCTAGACTCCCGGCCCGAAGGGCCGGAATCCTGACCGGATGATCCTGCTTCTTCACTCTGCCGGCGTGATGCGCCAGACGGCGATGGAGGGCCATTCGTCAGGGATCAGGTGCACGAGCCGGCAGGGGCCGATCTGGCTGATGCGCTCGCCCTCCAGCGGCCAGCCCAGCGGGGTGATGCGGTCGAGACCCCAAAGCTGATAGTATCTGTCCTTCGTGTTGTTGGCGAGGCCGGAATCCCACGCGATCAACGTCACGCCCATCCGGCGACACTCCCTCACAAACGCCGGAAGGTCCGGCGCCGCTTCTGGCGTTATGCTGCCCGTGTGGACGAAGCGGTCCTTTGGCAGGCCCGTGTAAATCGGCAGATAGCCTGGCATGTTCGTCACCATCCGGTCGTCCGGCCGGGCGTTCTCCTTGAACCACAGGCTCAGGGTCTTGAAGCTGGTGAGCACCTTGCCGTCGCCCATGACCGCCGCCACCTCGATCCCACTGCTGACCCCTGCCAGAACCAGAAACGCCGGCACGACGACCCAATGCAGCCCGGGCCGCGCGGCCCGCAGCCACTCATATCCCAGATACCCCGCGACGGCTATTGCCGCCGACCAGCAGACCATCGTTCCGATGCCGGGACACGCTTTCTTCTCGATGCCGTAGGTCAGCGTATGTCCGACCCTGATCGCCCAGACCACGGAGAATCCCGCCGCGACGACCTCCAGGGCCGGTTTCGCGTAGGGCCACGCACGCCATTTCTTCCGCACGAGGTCCAAAACGCTCTTCGCCCCGTAAACCGCGATGATCAGCCCGGCCCATGCCATTGGGACGCAGAATCTGGCCTCCCGATAGGGATAGACCGCATGCACCAGCACATAGGGCACACCGGCGACCAGCATGGCCGGAATCTCCCAGCGTCGTCTCATCACGCCACATACCGAGCCCCCAACGAACGCCAGCCCCAGCCCGATAGCCGTGCAGCGGAAGACTGCCAGATTCACACGTTTGACCATGTCTACCTCGCCTGCCGTCCTGGGCAGCAGCGGTGCGTTCACCCACGCCGACATGATTTTCCAGTAAGTATGCAAATCCTCGCGGAGAGCGAACTGTCGCTCCTTTGAGAGCACCTGCAGGTAGTGCGCGCCTTTCTCCGCGCCTGATAATTGTATTTTCGTGATCACCATGCACAGCAGGAACGGCACTGACGCCAGGGCCGCCTTCCAGAGCATCGACCGGAGCTTGCGATTGCGGCCCAGGTCCGCCAGCGCGACAGCGGGGAGCAGGCCGGCCATGTCCCAACGCGTGATCGAAGCCAGCATCGCGAAAACGTACGCCCAGCCCATACGTCCCCGCGCCACGCACAGGACGGCCGCCGCGAACAGTACGACCAGCGTCATCTCCGCCAGGGCCTCGCTGCTCGCTCGAACCATCCACGGACTGATGCCGGCCAGGACGGCCGTCACCATCGCGGCCGGACGGCCCAGCAGCTCGCGCCCGAGCAGGTAGAACAGAATCATGCTCACGGGCAGCAGCAGCGCGTTGTACATCTCCATGGCCCCAAGCTGGGTCCCTGGATGCGGGAAGACCATACCGAGCAAACCCGCAATCACGGAGAACACGGGGGCTCGCTTCATGGTGTCGGGAATCCGGAAGGACAACCAGGCACGGCCGGTGCCGACAAAGGAGAAGTAGTCCGAATTAGGGAACGTGAAGTGCCGCCAAAAGCTCAGTGACCAGAGCAGCCCGAGGACCGCCAGCAGCAGGATCGGCCAGTGCTCCGCCAGCCGCTCGCGCCACGCCAGCGGGAGAGCAACCACTTCCTTCTTGCCTCTTTTCGAAACACTCATATTCGCTCATCCTGCCGGTTGAGAAGCCGTGTGAGAAGTAGCACGGGCATCTTGCCCGTGAGTCGCACGGGCGTCCCGCCCGTGCAAAGTGAATCATCGGCAGGGCCAAGATGGCCCTGCGACCCATGGGCAGGATGGGTTCCCAAACGCGATGTTTCGCGTTTGGGGTCCCATGCCCATGCTACGGAAATCGGATGCCCTTCAAGTTCTCCTCAACTCGATGGTCTCAAACATTCCGACCAGGCTGTTGAGCGGCCGGAGCACGAACTCGATGCCCTTGACGACGGGATAGCAGCCCTCCGGCACGAGCGTGCGAAATTGCAGGCCCCCGCTGAGAATGTACCGCAGCGGGCTGTGCAGCCGGATGTCCACCACGTCCAACTGCGGAAACTCACGCTCGAAGACCTTTCTGTCGCGATGAAAGATGATCCAGGCCAGCGCCTGGTTGCTCTCCGAGAGCGCGCCGGCTTTGTCCAGCTCCCATCCCGCACCCGGCTCGAAGCGCTCGTGGTGAAAGTTGGCGTATAGCCAGCGCGACCACAGGGTACTCGCCGGCTCGATCATGACGACTTTGCCACCGGGCTTCAAACATCGAATCGCTTCGCGGAAGAACTCGCGCGGTTGCTTGATATGGTGCAGTACGTCGAACATCACGAAGGCCCCGACGCCGGCATCCTCGAACGGCATGTCGGTCGCCGAGAACACCCGGTCCACGCCGGGCACGGCCATCACGTCCGATGTCACCGCCGCGGGAATCACCTCTTTGATGCATCCGCCGCCGCTGCCGAGCTCCACGACCGTTCCGCCCGTCCCCTCGATCCTCCCGGCGAGGTCCCGGTAGAAGTCCAGGTACAGCCGTTTCAGGAAGGACTTGCTCTGAATGATCCGCGCGTGAAGCTCGGTCGTGCCCGGGGCATCGAGCGATTCGATCTGTCGCGTTTCCGGCAGGCGCAGCCTCTCGATCAGTCCCATCTCTCAGCGCACCTTCCCGAGCCATTTGATCTTCTTGAAGGCGAGCCAGCTCATCCGAAACAGCAGCCAGCCGTGGCGGAAGCGGCTGATATTCGTCGAGCCGTAGACCCGGGCCCGGTACCGCACGGGCACCTCGACCACCTTGAGGTTCTGCTTCACCGCGCCGAAGATCAGGTCGAAATCGCCGAACGGATCGAAATCGCCAAAATACGCGCGGTTCGCCGCGATCAGCTCGTAGTCAGCGCGAGCGAGCATCTTCGTCCCGCACAGTGTGTCGCGAAAGCGCTGGCCCAGCAGCCACGTGAACAGCGTCCCGAACAACTTGTTGGCCAGCAGGTTCAGGGACCGCATCGCCAGCTTCTCCATGGGATAGACGAGCCGCGAACCGTTGATGAACTCACCCTGACCGTCGCGCCAGGCACGATAGAACTTGGGCAAATCCTCCGGCGGGGCGGTCAGGTCGCCGTCCTGGATGACGAGCAGATTACCTTTGGCCGCAGCGAAGCCCCGGCGGACCGCGTCGCCCTTGCCCACGCCGTCGCGCTGGTGGAGGAGCGTGATGCGCCGCTCGGGGTGGGCCCGGATCTGTTCTTGAATCGCCTCGGGTGTCCCGTCGGTGCTGTTGCCGTCGACGAAGATGATCTCCGTCCACGCCCCCATCTCGGGAATCCGGGCGACCGCGTCGGCGATATTGCCCCGCTCGTTCCGGCACGGCACGACCACCGAGACAGTGACGTCCTCGTCGCGCTTCGCCGGCGGCGCCGGACGGGCCACTACCAGGTAAATGAGGTTGAACATCCGAAATCCCGGAACCGACGAGAGACCATAGTTGCAGAGGGTCGTGAGCAGCGGGATGCGCTTGGGCAACAGCAGGTGCGAGCTGCCCCGAATCACCTGGTAGCCGGCCAGATACAGCAGGTTCGCGATGTCCCCGGGCGGCAACCAGTTCTGATATTCGTACGGCCGCCGCACTCCGACCAGCGAGCCCAGCCGCAGCAGGTACTCCCAGAGGTAGTTGTAGTACGTGATGATGATGCGCGTCTTCTCGGTCGTTGCCGGCCGAATCCGCTCGAGCACCTCCTGAATGTCGTGCCAGCGCCCGATGGAGTTGCAGATGAGCACGTAATCGAACGTCTCACCGAGTTGGAGCCGGTGCGGGTCCGCGATCTCGAACCGCAGATGCCGAAATCGCTGCCGGGCCAGCGCGACCGCCCGCTCGTCCTGGTCGATTCCGACGCCGTAGCCTGGTTCCACCGCCGCGAGCAAATCCCCGCATTCGCAGCCGACGTGCAGGACCCTGCTTCCCGGCCGGACCGCAGACTGATAAATCCGCTCCAACCAGCGGTAGTAGTACGCGTTGCGCCGCCGCCATTTCAACAGCCGCCGTTCGTCGCTTTCCTGTGCCCGGCCGCTTGCTTCCGCCACCTGCATCGAACGTTGCTCTGCCCCGGCCATCTGCCGCCTCACATTCCCCCTCGATCCATGGCCTTCGAGCGCACCATATTCACCTCACCATTTCTCGAGTTGCCTCACGAACCATCAGAGCGTCAGCCGCGGCCGATTCACCGGCCTTGCCGAAAGGGTTATTTTAGCATACATCACCCGCCTGCGGCAAGCTCCGCGCCGATTCTGCTCACACGGAATTGCGGCTATTCCCTAATGGGACCCTGGCCGCAGGCCATGAACGAGTTCCGGCGCATGCTCGTCACCCACACTGCACGGGAGCAGTCCGTGGCCTTCCCAGCGTTCCCTGAGATCGTGCCGTCCGACCTTTGCCTGGAGCTCGGCCGACAGTTCAAGCGGAGGAAACGTTCGACGTTGGGCGGTGAAGGCCTCACGCAGGTTCTCAGGCAGGTCGCGTCCGGCAATGGCAACTACGAGAAGAGACGGTGTGCACAGCACACCCTACCTGTTGCGAGCCGTCCTCAAAAACAGGAGTGCCACACCTATGGTGGTAGGCGTGGCACCCGTGATCGAATCATCAATTACCAGTCATCCCTAATCAATCATTTCGCGGCTTTGTATTTGGCCCAGTAATCGGGGTAGAACTCTTTGGCCTTGGCGGCGAGCTCCTGGTCGCTGATGGCCGTGAGGCGGCCCTCGACCTCGTACTGGTCGATGACCCAGCGGGCGAGCTTGTGGACCTTGATCTTGTTGATGCGGTCGTCGTCCCTGAGACCGAAGAACTCATTGACCCAGTGGACGACGCCGTCGGCCCCGCTTTTATCGGTGATGGCGACGCGCGGCGGCGTGCCGAGCAGCTTCTCGGTGTCGAAGATATTGTAGATGCGCTCGTCCTGGCGGAGTCCGCCGGCGTGAATGCCAGCCCGCGTGACGTTAAAGGCCCGGCCCGCGAACGGGTAATTGTCCGGGATGGGCAGGCCGATGGAGCGCATGTAGTCTGCCAATTCGGTGATGGCCATCGTGTTGATGCCGCACGGGCCACCCTTGAGCGCGATGTATTCGAAGACGGCACCTTCGAGCGGTGGGTTGCCGGTCCGCTCGCCGAAGCCGAAGAGGGTCGCATTGAGGGCGTCGCAGCCATACAGCCAGGCCGTCGCGCCGTTAATGTGGACTTTGTGGAAGTCGTTGTGCCCGTGCCATTCGAGGCGATTGCCGGGGACGCCGAGTTCCCTGTTCAGCTTG
>CAYFUB010000517.1:0-1676 GCA_964346195.1 uncultured Pirellulales bacterium | reverse complement strand
ACGGTCTTCGCCCTGAGCTGGCATCAGGCGGTCCCGCAGTGGATTGTCGTGGTGGCCTCGGCGCTTCTGATGGTCCAGGCCTTTCGCCGGCTCCGGCAACAGCCCGAAAAGATCCTCTATATCACCCTGGCTGTGCTGCTGGTCCTGATCCTCAGCCTGGCCGTGGTCGGCACGACGCCCGACGGCCGGCCCGTGCACATCACGCTGGCCTGGCCCTGGCACTTCCCCATTGCCACGGCCATGACGTTCTGCCTCGGCTATCTCGTCGGCAATCGCCGCTCCGCCTTGTCGTGACAGCCTCATTGGCGGTCTGTGGTCCGTGCGGCTCCCAGGGCGGCCATCAGGGGTGGCAGCTTCAAGGCCGTCTTGTAAACCAGGACGTTTTCCGTAATCGTCGCGCCTTCGCGCAGAGAGCTTTCGGGTACGGCCATCAGGATTCGATGACGGCGGAAGCGGCGGAGCGTCTCGCGCCGGCGGGCCAGGTACTCGGGGGTCCAGAAGCCGACAATCTCCAGGAAGACTTCGGTGCCGTCCTCGTGGCGGAAGGTGAAATCGGGGACGAACGTCGTCTGGTGCTCGTGAAGAATCTCACCCTCGCGCGTCAGCCGCCAGCCGTCGCGCTCGGGCCCGAACTTGCGGGCCAGCGATTCCTCCAAGGCGGAGTCGAACTCCGCCGGCGGGGGCAGATGACTGGTGAATCGGTCCTTGTGGGAGGCCACGAGCTGCGCCGGGGTCTTCCACGGAGTCTGCACCACTGCCGTCATCTCCCAGCCCTTGCAGGCCAGCAGCGCCGGCAGGAACCGTGCGAAGTTCACGCCATACCGGCGGGTCTCGCGCAGCACGGACGCGGGCCCGGAGAACGTGATACGATAGCGGGACGGGCCGAGCCGCACGATGTCGTGCAGCAGCCGGGCCAGCTTGGCATAGCGAACGATGGTCTTGAGGTCGCTGGTCGCCGTGACCGTCATGCTCTCGGCCCGGTACAGGCACGCCTGAAGCTGGGCAACGTTGTAGCGGGACAGAAACGCCGCGGCTTCGCCCGGAGGCGGTGACGCTGCGAACGTCTCCGCACAGCGCGCCGAGGCGGGGGGCGCGGATTTCGCAGGGTGGGTCCCGCTCACCGCGTCTTGTCTGCTGTTGCCGGACTCGGTGCGCGTAGCCCACCCTACGGCTTGCCGCTGCCGCTCGGGTGGGGGCGAATGATGATTCGCCCCTACGGCGCCGGGGCCAGGTCCGGTGCCAGAAAAGCCCTTGAACTCCTCAAGCCGCTGATAGGCCATGACATCGGCATAGAGGGTTTGCTCGATCTGGTCCCACGGTGTGCCCATCTCTTCCGCCAGACGGGCCTTCGTCTTGCTTTCCTCATGCTCGAAGAGCCGGTCGGGCTGCCGCACGAGCGGGTGGAAACCTGCCGCCCTGGAGAATACTTCCAGTCTGAGTTTCGCGGCCCCGCCGGTCGCGTCGGTCTGAAAAACGCCACAGTCATCGAGCAGCTTGCAGAAGGCCTGAATGCGGCGCACAGGGCAGTCGGGCTCGTCGGCAAAGATCGCCTCGATTTGCTTGTGGAGGTCGCGACGTTGTTGTCCGAGGCCGTGGCGATAGACGGCCAGCATCCGCTCGGCATGGTTGACGTAATGCCGATGGGTCTTCTGCGTCAGGCGGTCAGGGATGGCCCG
>CAYFUB010000516.1:0-5065 GCA_964346195.1 uncultured Pirellulales bacterium | reverse complement strand
CATAGGGCACGTTGTGGACGTACTCGTCGATAGGGGTCTGCCAGTGGAAATTGTGTCCGACCTCATGCAGCCATATGCCCAGGTTCCAGCCGTCGACCTCGTCCGTGGACCACCAGCCGGGCCCTATGATTGCCGGGCTCCCGCTCCATCCGCGGCCGTCGATGTTGTACTGATACTTCACGCTTTGCCGGCCGTAGCTCGGCTCGTGGCCGATGAGCCGGCGCATGAGCTCCCATTGGCGGTCGATGACCGCATGGGGCCGGATCTCGTTGAACCAGGCCGCCACGTCTGCAGGGACTATCCAGTCGATGTACTGGGTCTGTACCGGCTGGAGCAGGGGGCCCTGGTTGTCGAGGACCTTTAATTGAAAACTCGCATAATCATAGCCAAGATCATTCTCGGCTTTGACCACGACCGGGTGGTCCCAGCGCATGTCCTGGTCGAGAAAGGCTTCCGGCCCGACCGACGGCTCGGCCCAGAAAGCCGCCCCGGTTTTCGGTTCGACGCGCAGGCCGACCGGACCGCGTATGAGGCACCAGGTAACGTTGTCGCCGGACAGTAGAGCGGGCCTCATGCCGGAGAAAGGCTGCCCTTCGATTGCCGTTTGACGCGGATAAGGTCCGATGTGTGGGGCGCCCGCGGGCCGATCGGTATAGAGATAATGGTAGTCTGTTTCCCCTTCGAGCCAGTAGATGGGCATCTGTGCACTGAGCGTGCACGGCGTTCCGCCCAGGCCGCCGGGCTGGCCGGTGTCCTGGACGCGCAGGCACAACAAGTGTTTGTGCCCGCTCACGACGTACTTCGTGACATCCACGTACGTGATCTGGTCCCAGCACGGATCGCGGGGCGTGCCGCAGTGGCGGATGAACCGGCCGTCGAGGTACAGGTCGAAGAAATCATCCACCTTCGGCAGTTCCAGCAGGATTCTCTGGTCGGCCCAGGCGGAGGGCACGGTAACCCATTTGCGGTACCAGCCAAAGCCGTCGAAATCGTAGCCATAGGACTCCCAGTTACGGCCGGCATCGACGCGCTGCCACCCAGAGTCGTCGAACCGTGTAGCATACCACCCTTGCGCCACGCCGGTATCGGAGTAGTCAGGGGCGAACTTCCAGCCGGTAGAGAGGTCAATCTCGCAGGGAAAGTTCACCAATTCCACGGGACCGCGCGTGAGCCCCCCTTGCAGCATGTAATCCTCGACGCGCAGAACGATCGTCGCCTCTTGCCCCGCCCGGACGTAATCCATGACCTCGGGACAGGTGGACCATTGCCAGACGGGGCGCCCCCGGTCGCCGACGCGGCACACCTCTTGGCCATTGACATACAATGTATATGCGTCGTCCACGGCGGGAAAACGAATGAACGTCCGGGCCCATCCCTCCGGCACGCGGACACGACTCATATACCAGGCGACGCCGTCGTACCCCTCGAATCCCTGGTTCTCCCACCGTTCATTTCCCCGGATTCGGGACCAGGAGCCGTCGGGACGGTTGACACGGAACCAGCCCTCCCGCTGTCCCCAGTCCTCCGGGTCGGTTCTGAAATACCACAAGAACGGCAGCGCGATTCTGTGATAGTCCTCGGCCAACTGTTCCCGTATCGCCGTGAGCTGCTCATCACTTTCGATGATGTCCGCCTGCGCGCACGCGGTGATGCACACACAGAAGATTGGCAATATGCCCAACCTTCCCATTCCAATCCTCCTTCGACTCAGAAGCCCTTTTCCAGATACCACGTTATCCCGCATGGGGTGCTCCAGACCGCGTACCGATGGGCCGTTCCGACGAAACCAGTATATCACGCACCGACCGCTGATTCAAGGGACAACGGCGGCCGATCATATTGACAATGTCCCAGTACCGGGACCCACGAACGCTTCTTGTCGTCAAGCCGGGCCGGCAGTAAGATGAAATCCGTGCCGAACCAAAGGGCTGTACCACGGAGATGCCGCCATGAGCGTGGCTACGAAGAAAGGCGACCACGGCAAGACTGATCTGTATCTCGGAAAGCGGATTTCGAAGGATCACCCGCGCATCGAAGTGTTTGGTTGTCTGGACGAGCTTTGTGCCTTCCTGGGTCTGGCCCGGAGCCTGCTCGAGGACAAAGAGGTGAGCCGGCTCGTGGAAACGATTCAACGCGAGTTGTTCATCATCGGCGCGGAAGCGGTCGTGACGCCCGGCAACGTTTGCCAATTGAAGCGCCGGATTGACAAGGGCTGCGTCGAGCGGCTCGAACGGGAATTGGCGGGATTCGAAAAGGATGCCCATTTCGAGGCGTGCTGCTTCTACCTGCCCGGGGAGAACATGCTCGCGTGCAGCTTCGACATCGCCCGGACGGTCGCCCGGAGAACGGAGCGACGGCTCGTCACCCTGACGAACAAGGGGATGATCCGAAATCCGCACATTCTCGCCTACATGAACCGGCTGTCCGACCTGCTGTTTGTCCTGTCGCGCTACTACGAGCCCACCAGCCACAAGCTGGCTTATGACTGATCTCCTGATCGCTGTGCGGCACGGGGAGGGTGTGCACGGCGCAGCGCTATTCCCTATGTGGTTCTTTGTCCGGCGACGGCGAGGACGAGGGCGTAGACCTTCGCTGCTCCGGCCTCCTTCAGAGTCCGGGCGCATTCGTTCAGTGTCGCGCCGCTGGTCTTGATGTCATCGACGAGACAAATCGTTTTGTCCGCAAATTCGTGTCTGTGGCGCACGAGAAAGGCCCCGGCGACGTTTCTGGCCCGTGCCGCCGGTGTTGCGGCCTGCGGCTGGGCCATCGTTCGGCGGATGCGAACGAGGTCGGTGCTGATCCGAGCCTGCGGATGGCTCAGGCGTTTGGCAATCAGGTGAGACTGGTTGTAGCCGCGCAGAAGCCGTCGCGTCCAGTGCAAGGGGACGGGAACGAACAACTCGATATCATCGCGGAAACTGCTGCCCAAGAGGGCCGCATCGGCCAGAGGCGCCAGGACGGCGGCCAGCTCACTGCGGTCGTGTTTGAACGCCAGGATCATCCGCTGGAGCGCGTCACCATAGACGCCGGCCCGGGCGATCCGGCCGAAATGGAACTCCTCCGCCTGGCAGGCGCCGCAGGCATCGGCCACCAGGCCGTATCTGCTGGCGTCCCGCCCGCAGCGCGGACAATAGTCCCCGGCCGTGCACGCCAGCAGTTGGCTCCAGCATTTCGTGCACAGACGGTGGTCCGCGTCGCAGATCGCATCGGCACAGCCATCGCACACCGCCGGCCAGAGAAGCTGGCTCAAGCCCTGCCAGGCCGAAGCGACCAGGCACTTTGCCCGCCCGATCGCGTTGTGGAGTCTCGATGCCGCCATGTGTCCATTGTACGGAGGCGCGACTCCGTGGGTCAAGTAGCCGGCCTTGTACACCGCGTAGTCCGCGTGACGCGTGGCACTACGTCGTTCCCATCCTTTGCCGGGCCCAAGGCTTATGAGTGGCTTCGCGCGAGGCGACCCGCCGCCAGAAATGTGGCTCGGTTGGAGCATTTTCCTGGTAGAATTACCGCTCTCTCAGGATATACTATTATTGGGTATTGTGTGACAGGGCTCTTCAAGGAAGAAGGAGTATCTGCGTTGGCACGGGGCAAGCCAGACCGTCGGTTTGTGCCCTCAAAGGGGCGCCAGGTCTGCGGTGTTTGGCGAAAGAGGCGTGCCGTCGGTGTCATAAGAAAGTGACAATTCATAGCTGTCTTGAGAGGGTCTGATGATGAAGCAGTTGCTGACGAAGAGCATTCTCGGGATTCTGGTGGTCCTGCTGGCCGGCGCCGCCGTCCAGGCGGAACTGAAGTTGGTGGTCAATTTCGATAATCTTACGGGGACCCCCGACGGACAAGTGTGCAACGGAGTTTTGGGTGGTTTTCTGGATACCCAGAGCGAAGGCACGGGAAACTCCTCCCTTGCCACGGTGAACGGAAGCATGACCATGAGTGTGATTGGCCATAGTTCCGGCACCTTGGCACGGGCCATCGGGGTCGGCGGCATCACCAACCCGATTGCCGAGGGCGAGACGGGCATTGGGTTCTTCCGGTTTATGATGGCCACCGGCGGGACCGTACGCCCCCATATGGGTCTGATTTCGGATGAGACCGATAATCCCATAAACAGCACGAACACCGGGGATCCGATGACTGTCCCGGCTGGATTCAAGCTGGTGGACAACGGCAGTGGCTTTGACCTTGTCACCACGGACGGCGCAACGGTTCTCAAGACCGGTCTGGCACGCAGCCAATGGTACAATGTCTGGATTGTAGCCGACAATGGGGCCGACACCTTCGATCTGTACCTCAGCGCGGCTGCCGGGCCAGCCGGAGAAGCAACACGGCCGAATCCGGAAGACCTCGTCGAAAGCGGCATTCCCTTCGGGGTCGCGACAACCGGCCCGCTGAACGGCATGATATTCGCCAACCCAATCAGCCCAACGGGGTCGGGTCAGGCTACCAGAATCTACGTCGATGAGATCTGGTGGGATGGGGACCAGGGTCTATCGAAACCGAACAAGGCCAGAAATCCGAGTCCCGCCGATGAAGCGTTGGATGTGCCGCGGGATGTGATCCTGGGCTGGACGCCCGCCACTTCGACCGTCAAGCATGACGTCTACTTCGGGACCAGTCAGGCCGATGTTGCTGCCGCTGCCGTTGACAATCCGTTGGGTGTGCTGGCCAGCCCGGGTCAGGATGCCAATACCTACGACCCGGCCGGGGCACTCGAATTCGGCCGCACGTACTGCTGGCGCATCGATGAGGTCAATTCCACGCCGGATTTCACGGTCTTCAAAGGCCAGGTCTGGTCCTTCACGGTCGAGCCCGTCTCCTATCCGATCCAGAACGTCACGGCCACGGCGTCCAGTTTCAGCGAGGGCACGGAGCCCGGGAGGACCGTCGACGGCTCAGGCCTGGATGCGGACGACCAGCACTCGGTGGACCAGGAGCAGATGTGGCTCAGCGCTGATGGGGGACCGCAGCCGACGTGGATTCAATACGAGTTTGACAACACCTATAAACTGGATCGACTGCTGGTGTGGAACTTCAACCAGATGCTCGAGCCGGTGCTCGGCGTGGGGGC
>CAYFUB010000515.1:0-2206 GCA_964346195.1 uncultured Pirellulales bacterium | reverse complement strand
GTGGGCGCGGATTCAGGCCGAGTACGGGTTCGATGCCGAGCGTGACCTGCTGGCACACTTGGGCCACCACGCGGTCATGCACAACGACCCGCCGCACCCGCTCCACGTGCCGCTGGCCATGACCACACTGATCGAGGTCCGCAGTGAGCCGGAGCGTGTGCGCCAGACGCTGGAGACGATCTGCCGCGCGTGGCAGACCGGGCTCGTGCGCGCCAACGAGCAGAGCTCCGTTCCCAATCCGGCGCTGCTGCACCGTTCCGACGACGGCGTGTGGAATATCCAGTTCGGTCCGTTCGCCGGCCCGGCCTGGACCGTCACCGACCGCTTTATCATCACCAGTTGGTCGCCGACCGCGCTACGCTCCTACCTATCCAAAGTCGGCGACAAAGTCGGCCGGCGAAAGCCGTAGACCGACGCCGGATTCTCTCGCGCCGCCACCGACCAGGAAGCCGCCCTCCACAAGCAAGGCGAGGGCGGCAAGCTGCAACCCGTCAGGCGTAAGCCCCGCCAGGCCTGAGCGCAGCCGAAGGGTCCCGCCCGTGGGTAGTGCGGGCATCTTGCCCGCGATGTAGCGGCCGGCCTCCGTGCCGGCCGTCTTCATGTAGCGTCCGGTCTCCGTGCCGGACGTCTTGACGTAGCGGCCGACGGCTCGTCGGCCGAACCGAACCGCGACCGTGAGGGAGCGGCGACGCTCACGCCCCAGCGGGCGACCGAAAGTCATTCGTATCCATGATGAGGCTGTCCGTTGTCGATAGCGCGTCTGTTTTTCTTTCCACCCGTGTGCTCTCCGGAGGGGAAAGAAGCCGTTCCACGTATCCATTCGGCTTCACGCATGCCGCGTGAGCCCAGATTGTCGCATTCGAGCGGCGGCTCACGTAGGGTGACGGCCTTGTTGCCGGACGCGACTCCGGCTCAGGCCAACCGACTGTCAGCCTGCGACGCTCGAGGCGACCCGTGGGTCACACGCGGTCGTCCCAGCGCGGCTCTGAGCCGCAGCCGGGACAAAGCGGAACGCTTGGTCTTTTCGCAACATCGTGAACGCATCCTCCAGCATTCGTCGGGCGACGGCGATGATCGCAACTTGCGGTCCACGGCGCCGCGCGACGCGCTCGAACAATTCCGCGTACGTTGGCACACGCTTGATCGCCACCCAGGCGGCCTGCACCAGCACCGCTCGCAGATGGCTGGGCCCGCGATGGGTGATCCCGCCGGCGTAGTGCTTGTTGTTGCTGTCGCGGATCACCGGCACCAGGCCTGCGTAGTTGGCCACGGCGGCCCGGCTCTTGAACCGACGCCAGTCGCCCAGTTCAGCCAGCAGGGTTAAGGCCACCATCAGGCCGATGCCCGGCATGGTCTGCAACAAGGCAGCCGGACGAGCCCAACGTTCGCGACGCATCACCTCCCGCAGGAAGCGGGTAGCTTCGGTGATCCGCGTCTCGAGCTCATCGAGTACCGCCAGGTAGTCGTCAATCAGACGCCGGCCAGCCTCGTCCAATTCCAATTGGGCCAGGAAGCGACGCCCGTTTTGACTGAACAGACCGCCTTGCGGTGCCGCGATCGCACGCCGGTGCAGCACGGCATGGATGCGGTTCTTGACGTTGGTTCGTAGCCGAACCAGATCCGATCGGCCGCGCAACAGCTCGCGCAAGGTAAACTCGTCGTCGTCCGGCATGTAGCAGCTTGGCAAGGCCAGGTTCGCGCGGGCCAACTGATTCAGTACGCGCGCGTCCACGGCGTCGCACTTGCAGACGCTCTCGGCGATGATCCGCAGCTTGCGGGCGTCCAGCACGTCCACCTGCACGGCCTGGGCTCGCGGCTGCCAGGCCTGCCGCATCAGTCGCTGCATTGCCCGGGAGTTGGTCGTCGACTCCAAAACCACGCGTACCGGCTGCAGCTCACCCCCGACGACTTCCAGCACATGGTCACAAAAGGCTGCCAGAGCGGCTGGCGTGTTCGCGCAACGACCATGTGCCAGCCGCCGACCATTCTGGTCGCTGGCATGCAAAAAAGAGTTGCGAACGTGCACGTCCATGCCTACAACAATCATTGGCTGTCCTCCTGTAAGCGTTGGCCTGAAACAAGGCCGTTGGTACGCGTAACGTACCGGAGGACAGCCTCTTCATGACATTAGGGTGGGCATTGCCCACCACATGTGTCCGCGGTCACTGTCCCGGAGGGACAGGAGGCGCTTTGCCACGGGTGGAGC
>CAYFUB010000514.1:0-10405 GCA_964346195.1 uncultured Pirellulales bacterium | reverse complement strand
TGACGTGTCATGGTGAGCGAAGCGAAGGGTTCCCAAACGCGAAACAATGCGTTTGGGGTCCCGAACCATCTGGCCATCGAATGAGGGGTTTCTCAAGTGCGCAGCCCAGATTCTTCGCTGCGCTCAGAATGACATTGCCGTTTTGAGATAGTCTCTTGGTCCTTGCATCACAAGGCTTTACGAGCAGAAAAAGTCTGTTATTTTTTCATTGACGTGTGGGCTGTGTTCGTTTCTAATCAATA
The DNA here is from genome assembly GCA_964346195.1 of uncultured Pirellulales bacterium. GTDB lineage: Bacteria > Planctomycetota > Phycisphaerae > Sedimentisphaerales > Anaerobacaceae > PLanc-01. The sequence continues at coordinate 10,163 of CAYFUB010000514.1, read as the reverse complement.
AACCGCCATCAGGGCGAGATGACGGCTGCCGGCGCGTGGCCGGCGGCCGAGAACGAGTCAGTGAGACTTCAACTCTTGCGTCTCTATGGTCGTGTCGCGTGACTCTTGTGCAAGGAAAGGGAGAAAGGATGAGCGAGCGAATGTGCTGCAACTGCGTCTATGTTCTGTGGCCGCTGTTGCTGAAGAGCTATCGGGAGGAGATGGGCTGGGAAGAGGTCTTGCCGCTGTGCTGTCACCACGCCGAGACGCCCGGCCAGTTGCGGGAGGTCCATCCCGACGGGTGCTGCCGGAACTTCCTGGCCGAGCGCGTGTGGTCCAAGCACATCGAGACCTTGCCGGAGCCGCCGAGCCCCGATATCAAGTATATCCCGCTGAACCACCAGCGGTTTGCCATCGTGGATGCCGCCGATTACGAGTGGCTCAGCAAGTACCGCTGGTTCGCCAAGGGCGGGCGCGACGGGCTCTTCTATGCCGGCCGGGCCGAACGCGGACGCATCATCCTCATGCACCGCGAAATCATGCAGACGCCCCCGGGAATGGTCACGGACCATATCAACCACAACCCTGTGGACAACCGGCGGGTCAACCTGCGCAACTGCACGCCCGAAGAGAATCAGCGCAACAGACGGGCCAAATCGAATAAATCGGGGTTCGTCGGTGTGTATCCCTATGGGAAAAGGTGGAGGGCTCTCATCCAGCAGAAAGGTGAGGTCGTTTATGAGGAGGTCTTTGACGACAAGATCGAGGCGGCCAAGGCCCGGGACCGCAAAGTGTTCGAGTTGTTCGGACAGATCATCGGCCTGAATTTCCCGGAAGAGATTCAGAAGGCCACCATTATCTCCTTGCCGGTCCCCCGCTACATCGATCTGCGCGGACTGATCACCGCGCGCATCTCCAGCATCGGTCGTCTCGCTGTCCGGCGCGCCGGATAAGACGATCCAATGGCAGAACAAGCCCCGCGCGGCCCGTTCGACTTCGTTGAAGGCAGGCTCTTCGCGGCGTTGTCGTTGTTGCTCACCGCATCCGCGGCTCGCGGAGCAAGTCCCGCAGGTCCGCCACCGCCGGATCGCTCGGCGCGATCCCATAGAGGCTCAGGATCAAGTCAAACGCCGTAACGAAGTAGTCCTCCTCCTTGCGGAAATCGGCGCGAACGCGCCCTCGTAGTAGAGGCGGCAGCGCTGTCGCCGGGTCGCCGTCCAACAACACGGGCAGTACCTCCTGCTTCTGTCCTTCAGTCCCCAATAGGCGGATGCCGGCAAGGTCATACTCCGCCGCCACCACACTGCCGGTTTCCGAGGCGACATTCTTTGCTTTCTGGCGATAGAGCGGCGTACCCACGACAATCATGAAGCCGCATTCGTCGATCCGCTCCACGAAACGCATGATGCTCGCACCAATCCTTGCGTTCTCCCACCGATCCAGGACCACCTTGATGCCCGCCTTTTGCAGGTCCTTCGCCAGCAGTTTCTCGACCCATCGCTCGTGCTCCTTCACGCCCCAGGCGTAGCTGATGAAGCACTCGGGCACTTTGATCTTCTTCTCGGTGGCATAGTTCTGCACGCGGAAGATGGCCTGCTCAAAGCGCGTGCGCTGGTCGGCGAACTGGCGCTCGGCATCCATTATGGCCTGCTCCTCTTGAGTCAACTGAATCGGCTCTGCCTTCGGCAGCGACAGCTTCTCCCCACACTTGGAACAGAATGCGGCCTCTTCGCCGTGCTGAAGGGCCTCCCGGACCACGGCTCGGTTGAGCTGGTGGCCCTTCGAGCACGTGACCGGCTCATAGCGCATCACCGCGAGGTTGCGCCGAGCGAGGAAGTTCTCGAAGAGACCCTGGAAGAGCATCCGCACGGGTGCGAGCACGTCCCGGCAGAAGTAGAGGACAAAGTCCAGTTCGCCGTCACGTTCGCCTTCTTGCCGGAAGCCGCACACCAGACCGTCACCCACCTCGTAGCGAGCGTGGTTCTGCCATTGGTTCGTGCGCGTGAAGGTGCGCGTATAGCCCAAAAGCACTACGAGCGACGCAAACACATTCTCTGTTGCACCGCTGACCGTATACGCCACGCCATCCTCGATCGGCCTCTCGTCCTCCAAGGGCGGCTTTTTGAGGTTGATCAACTCGGGAAAGACCAGATAAGACTGCTGTGTCAACGGGTCCGTCTCGCGGAAACAGACATTGTGTTCGATGAACAGCAGGGCCGCCGAGTCCAGGAGCGTGTCCTGCTCGTCTTGTGTCAGACCCTTCAACTCAGGGAATGAATAATCGTCGGCGAGTAGCCGTTTCTCCTCCAGCGAACCCAACCCCTTCGGATTGCGCCGCGCTTCCAGCACGAACGACGACGCCAGATTGTTGAGCAACTCCGGCGCGAGCAGGATGCGCTCCTTGCCCTTCGACGTACGCAGCTTCTTCACGTAGCCGTAGTTCTCCAGATGGCCCACGGCGGTTAGCATTTCGGCGTCGGTGAAGTTCCAGCCCGCATCCGTGGCTTCCAGGCGTAGGCGCAGATCCTCCGAAGTAACGATGCGTGGACCGTCCGTCTCCACCCCTTTCAGGCCCAGCACATAGTCCTTAATCCGTTTGAAGGTCGTGGTCGTGACTGTGGCGGGCTTGCCGTCCCAAGGGATCATGGCCTTCATCCGCTCGATCAGTTCGGTGACGCCCAGGCCGGTGAAGGCGCTTGTCCGGACCGGACCCACGATGCCGTGCTTTTCACAGAAAGCCTTGAGTTCCTCCGGTGTCAGCGTACAGGTCCCGCGATCCGTCTGGGCGGCCACGAGGATGATGGGGCAAGGGCGTTGCCCCGTTTGGAGTTGCTTGAGCCAGAAACCCACGCCGTGGAGCGGGTCGTGCAGGTCTGCGGCGTCGAACAATACCAGCGCCAGGTCGGCGTCATCCGCGAACAGCGCGTGGACCAGCCGGTAGTCGGGCTGGCCCGCGAAGTCCCAGAGGATCGCCTCGCAGTCCGTCCCGTCCGTCCGGCGTTTGCCCAAGGCGGGAAACACCCAGAATTGCTGCCCGTGCGTCGAAGCCTGCTCTTTGAACTGGCCATGAATCATGCGATAGCCCAGTGCCGACTTGCCCACGCTGTGATCGCCCACTAGCACGACCTTGCCCGTAGTATGATGGACCGCGCGCGCGGCGGCTACCTCGCTACGCTTGCCGAGCAGCACGTCGAAGTCCAGTTCCCAGAGGTGGATCAGCCGGCATCGCTCATGGTCGGGCGTGCCTGCCTCCGAGCCGGCAGCGGCCAGCAGCGGCAACATGGGATGAAAAGCGAGCGCACGAACCCACTGGTGAGTACTTGTTGGCTCCCGGACAACTTCGACCGGCTCCCAAGTCTCGCAACTCCAGATGCGAATCGTTCCATCATTACTCTCCGAGGCAACCACCCGCCCGTCCGTGGAGAAGGCGACGACCTCGACAATGCGCGTGTGCCCTTCTAATGTGCGGATTGACCGACTGCCATCCGTCTTCCACAGCTTGATCGTCTTGTCAAAACTCCCACTCGCCAAAATGAGGCTTTCGGGATCAAAGGCGACACTATTGACGCCATGCACGTGCTCTCCAAGCGTGTAGAGCAGCTTGCCGCTGGTCGCCTCCCACAGCCTTACCGTCGCGTCAGAACTCCCGCTCGCCAACACGCGCCCTTCGCGATCAAAGGCAACGCTCAACACTCCGTTCTGGTGCTCTTTGAGCGTGCGCCGCAGTTCGCCGCTGGTCACCTCCCACAGCTTGATCGTGCGGTCGTCACTTCCGCTGGCCAGAGTCCCGCCCTGCGGATCAAACGCAACGCTCAAGACCCCATGCTGGTGCCCTTGCAGCGTGCGGAGCAGCTTGCCGCTTCGCACCTCCCAGAGCTTCACTGTCTTGTCTTGACTCCCGCTGGCCAGCGTCCCACCCTGCGGATCGAACGCAACGCTATTGACCGAACCCTGATGCCCGTCGAGCGTGTGCAGGAGCTTGCCGCTTCGCGTCTCCCAGAGCTTCACGGTGGCGTCATGACTCCCGCTAGCCAGAGTCCCGCCCTGCGGATCAAACGCAACGCTACCGACCGCGTCCTGGTGCCCTCCGAGCGTGCGGAGTAGCCTCACGCCCGGAGGCGGTTCACGGTCCGCTGCTTCGCCTCGTCGCTCAGCTTTGCCCTCAGATCGCTTGCCTTCAGCCATCCGCGTGCTCCCTTCTCAACGGTCCTCGCGAATGAAATGGCGTATCCTGCCGCTCAGGATTGCCTCAAGTGCGTTGCCCTTTTGGACTCTTAGGCTCCCGTCGCGCTCAACCTTGTCAATAGGATTATAGGCGGAAGCCCATAACAAGGCAAACGAACATTCGTGAGACCTACGGGCCCAGGCGGGTGCGCTGGGGGGTGAGGCGGTCGGCGAGGAGGGTGAAGAGGTCGTAGAGGATGGGCTCGGCGTAGGGGCCGTTGAGCAAGCCGAACCAGACGTAGGCGACGTGGCCGCCATCCACTGGCTGCGCGTAGGCGACTCCGTCGCCGAGATAGTCGCCCACATTGTTGCGCAGAAGAAGCAGGGGGACGTAGATGGGGTGGTCGCGGACGTAGAACGGCCGCCAGCGGAGGTCGCCCGAGGTCGGGAAATCGAATTGCGCGGGCACGTGCGGCAACGAGTGGTTCGCCTGGACGAAGCGCGGGTCGATTCCCGCGGCCGGGCGCTCCCACCCGCCGCGCAGGGTCAGGCCGAAGCGGTGGCTCTGGTTCACCCGCGTGCCGTCCTCGTCGTAGTAGAACGGCCACGGCTGCGACGGCAGAGCGACGAGGCAGCCGCCGGCCTTCTGGTACTCGACCAGGGCGTCATCGACGTCGGCGGTGGTGTGCACGGTCCGCCGGTAGCGCTCGCCGGCGCAATAGAGAAGGAGCGGGTACTCCTGCGAGTTCACGCCCTGGACGACCTGTTCCCAGGTCAGAAGCTGCGGCTGGATGCCGATATCGAGCAGCCACCAGAAGGCCATCGATTCCGCCTCCGGCAGCACGGCGATGTTTATCTTTTCCAGGGTCTGCCGCAACAGGGCCTTTTCCTCCGGCGTGATGCCCCCCGGCGTCGCGGGCGGATGGGGCTGGCGGCGGGTGGATTTGAAGCGCCCGGCAAATTCCGCTGTCAGGTCGAGGTACTTCGACCCGTACTCGACCGAGGGCTCGATCTCGCTGCCCTCGTGCCACTCGTTGAAGCTGGTGACCAGGACCCAGTGCGGGTCGGCGACAATCGCCTGCTCCCACTGAATGCGATAGAGTTCGCCGTCGAAGCGCTCGACGGCCAGGCCGGGCGTGCGGATCTTCGTGTCGTCGTAGCCGGGGATCACGGTGACCGTGCTGAGCTTGTCCGCCTGGTCGGCCAACTGCACCCACGAGCCGTAGGTGTCCGCCGCCCACTTCTCGACGTTGTCGAGGAGCAACTTGCCCAGCGAACCGGCAGTGTTGTAGGTGTGCACGCCGTCGAACACGCGCGCGGCGCCGTAGCTGAACTGGTCGCCCATGAGCACCGCCCCTCCCGGGTACCCGGCGTTGATGAGCCGGACAGCTTCCAGCCAGCCGATCAGCCCCAGCTCGTTGAGGGCCCGGCCGTAGATGAAGACCACCGGCTTGCCGTCCGCTTTCAAGTGGGCGTTGTGGCTGCCGTATTTCACCAGGAGGCGGATAATGTCCGCGGCGGCGGTCTCGGCGGTTTTAGGCTGCGGCACGCGTTCGTAGTAGACGCACGCTTGGAGGCCGTGACGCTCGCAGGCGTCGAGAATCTTGGGCATGGCGCGGTCCGTGTAGTCCCCGTGGCCCCACCAACTGACGATGAACGTGTCGATATGGGCGGCCTTCGCCCACTGGCAATGCTGCTCGATGACCGCCGGGTCGTGCGAGTCGTAGGCGCCCAGCACCGGATAATGTGTGCTCGCGGCGATGTCCTTGTCCTGTTCATTGATCTTGCCCCAATGGACGGTTTTGCCCGCCCCGCCCGGTCCCTCAGGTATGCCGTACCACGGGTAATAGAAGGTCATGACCCGGTGTGGCACGAGCCTCGGCCGCCCCGCCGGGCCCTGGCCGGCACTTGCGCCCTGCATGGACGCGAATACTGCTGCAAGAAGGGAAACGACAAGGAAATGCATCATTTTTCGCCACATACTATTCACTCCTCAAGTCTACAGCACCGTTGCGCGTCGGGGCTTGCCGATGCCACTCACGCTTCAGAGGGTGTGCGAAGAGTAGCACGGGCATCTTGCCCGTGAGTCTCACGGGCGTCCCGCCCGTGGAAAGTCGGTCGCTGGCAGGGCCAAGATGGCCCTGCGACTGGGCTCGGGGTCCCCAACGCATAATTCCGCGTTGGGGGGCCCCTCCCAAAGCGCGAAGATCGCGTTTTGGGGACCCTTCATGGGCAGGATGCCCATGCTACTGAAGACGCGGTTCCCACACACCCTCTTGGGCCCAGGAGACCTCAGCAAACCTCTATCAATAGGTCAGTGCCACAAGGGTTCGCGGCGTGATTCTCGTGAAGTCGATCTTGCCGGATGTAAAAGAGAACTCCGCCTGCCCATCCACCGGAAGCACCAGCGCCTTGTTCGCCTCAATTGGCTGAGAGAATTCCAGAGACGCGGTGATGGCCTCGTCGTTGAAATTCTCCACGACGACGCAGTGGTCGCCGATCAGGTACAGGGCTACTTTGTTCGGCGCATCGAATTGGATTCCGAGTGGGGCCAGCAGCTTGTCGCGAATCGGCTTGAGATCCTGCCGTGTCAGATTGAGGAGATTCCTGGGTTGGCCGCCCACGTTGAGGACGAGCAGGTTCTTGTCGTCTACAGCGGGCGCGAGTTTTGCGGCCAGGCCGTCGGTGACGAGCACCGGCGTGCCGGCCTTGAGCATGACGGCGAGCTTGTCATTCAGCCGCGGGTCTTTCAGAGCCTGCACCGGCAGGAAGGCTGCCTTCACGTTCGTGCGGATCTCGTCCGTTGGCACCAGCGGCAGGCCCAGCATGCCGACGAAGTCATAGACGTACTGCTCGTTGTGGGCGTCGCTGTTCGGCGGCTTCGGCGCGGCGATGCCCCGCAGCGGTTTGTCGCGCACGAGGGCGGCCAGCTTGAACAGGCCCGGAATCTCCGTGCGCAGCTTCGCGACGTTGGCCGGGCCGGTATCCCGCAGCAGCGCGCCGTAGCAGAACAGCAGCATCTCCTTCGCGTCGGCCAGCACCGTCTGGCGGGCCTGCTCGACGTAGGTGTCCTCGTGCGTGCCGAAGGGGTCGAACCAGCCCCCGCCGCACTTGGCCCCGCCGATCTTGCCGAGCCAGCGCATGATGTAGTACGCCTCGTACTGCATCTTCCTGCCCCAGCGTCCGTTGTCCGGGTCGCGCGTCTCTGTGCCCACCCAGATCCGGTCGAAGTCCGCCGTCTCCCGCACGACATCATACCCGCGTTCGTGAAAGGCCGAGTACCATTGGGGATATTTGATGATGATCTTCACATTCGGATTGACGGCGCGGGCGGGTTTGAGGACTCGGTCGCGGCTGACCCGGACCATCAGGTCGCAGTGATACTGGGACCAGCTCTGGTCGCCGCGGGCCTTGCGGCACTCAGCGCACTCGCAGTCGGTGAACCAGAAATCGTCGATCATGATCTCGTCGAACATTGACGCGGTATATTCGAAGATCTCCTGAACGCGCTTTTGCGTGGGCTCGTCGGTGTAGCAGGCGATGCTCTTCCAGCCGGTGGAGTCCTTGCCGACCTTGGTGGTCGTGACGCAGCCCGACACGTCGAAACCGGCCGCGCGGAACCGGTCCCGAGCGTGCTCCAGGGCCCTCCTCTGGGCCGTGTAGCCGTCGCGGAACGACTCGATGAACGCGTGCGTCACGCCCGTCTTCTTGCACCAGTCGATGGCGTCGTCGATGCCTTTGTCGGTCGAGAGACGGTCGCGCACGTCCTGGGCCGGGAACAGGGTGGAAATCACGAGGGTCCCTTTGTCTTCCTTCGCCAGTTCCCACAGCGGCTGTGCCCGAGCCGTCACCACAAGCAGGGAAACGAGCGGACCGATGACCGCCACACATTTTGCCGAATTCAGTTGGTTCATTGCCTACACCTCATTGCTGTTATGCCAGGATCAGTACCGTCAAACGAATCTGACGGCGCCACCCGATGCGTGAAAGAAGATCGGGCCAACTACACGCTATGCAGATGCCACGCCATATCAGTCCGAGTCATCCACCGGCCTCGCGATCTTTTCTTTGAATCTTCGGCAGGCCTCGGCGGGATCGGCCGCCCTGGTCACCGCCGAGCAGACGACCACCCGCTCGGCCCCGGCCCGCATGACCTGCTCGACGTTTTCCAGGGTGATGCCACCGATGGCAACGTGGCTGATGCCGGTCCCGGCGAGCCTCTCCAGGCCCTGGCGGATGTAGTCCGGGCCCGCCGGCTCGATGCCCGGCTTGGTCGGCGTGGCAAAGGCCGGACCCAGACTCACGTAGCTGGGCAGGCTCGGGCAGGCCAACTCAAGTTCCCTGAGCGAGTGCGTGCTCTTGCCGATGATCAGCGGCACCAATTGGAGCCGGCGCACCTGCTCGACGGGAAGGTCGTTCTGGCCCAGGTGCACGCCGTCGGCCCCGGCGGCGGCCGCGATGTCCGCCCGGTCGTTGATAATGCTCAGTGCCCCCATCTCCCGGCACATCTCGACGAACTCCACCGTCAGGGCGAAGTGCCGGTCGTCGGGAATGCCCTTGGCCCGCAACTGGATGCAGTCGGCGCCGCCCGCGGCGCACTTGCTCGCCAGCGACAGGACATCCGCCGGCAGGTTGCTCGTGATAATGACGTACAGCCGGACATGCTTGAATTTCTCGACGGGCTCGCCGAAGAGCACGATATCCTTCTCCAGCGTATACGCCTCGTACCGCAGCCGCTCGACGGCCTCCGCCGCAGCCTTGTCCTCGACCCGGATCGTTTCAGCAAGCGCCCGCAGCGCCTCCGTCACGCGCCTGGCCGCGGCGGTAAACGAGTCCTTCAACGTCGCCCGCTCAAGCTGGTTTTCGACCTTCTGTCCCACCCCCACATCGCCCAGAGTATCGCGTCCGGCGATGAGCCTGCCGGCATGCAGCCTGCCCACGGCCGCACAGAGTTCGTGCCGCAGTGCCTTGGCCCGCTCGCGGAGGGCTCCCGAATTGAGCGCGAACCGGCAGTACTCCTCCATCACCCGCAGGGCCTCACGGGCGCGGTTGAAATTCGCATCGACGATCCTGTAACCGGCTCTCTCCATAACGGGCCCGATTATACGTCGAAACCCCGCCCGCAGACAGCAAAAATCGTCCCGCCCGACACAAACCCTTTACCACGAAAGCCTAAGAGAACAAGTCCTGGCGCGTATCCATTCGTCGCCTCTGCGACAGCAGACCCGACCGCCTCGACTTTGTCATTCCTGCGCAGGCAGGAATCCAGACACCTCACGCAGGGGGTTGTGCCCTATACGTGAGCAGATTCGCAGTTCGCGGCCCGCCTGGACCCTTGCCTCCACGGCGCGGCCTCCGGCCGCAACCAAGAATGCTTGCCAAAAGAACAAGATGTTGCGCCTTTGCGGTGCAGGAGTGACAAGTCCGCGCCAGACGCGCCGACCGAACACATAGCGGAGCCGCCCCGGCGGTGTGGCTCATTTGCCTGCCTCCTGCTTATCACCTATCACTTATCGCTTATCGCTTGTGGGCTATCCCTTATCATGTTCGCGACTTGCCTTATTGCCTTCTTGACGCTATGATGCAACCGGTAAGACTGAGCGCGACGGCCTGGGAGGCCGGGAAATGACGGGAGGAATGCATGTGGAGGCAATCCGGAGAGACAAAAGATGCAATTGCATCCGCTAAGAGCGTTGAGAAGGGAGCAGGCGCATGGCCAGAGGCAGGCGATCTGAAGGCAAACTGGGCCGACGAAGCGAAGAAGCAACACTGAAAGTACCGCCGGGCGTGAAGCTGCTACGGATGCTGGAGGCGCATCGAGACTTCGTCAGGAGCGTGGCGTTCAGCCCAGACGGGCGGTGTCTGGCAAGCGCCGGCGCCGACCACACGGTGCGCCTGTGGGATGCGGCCAGCGGCAAGGAACTCCGGCGGCTCACTGGGCACCGCGGCACCGTCTGGAGCGTGGCGTTCAGCCCGGACGGGCGGTGGTTGGCCAGCGCCAGCGATGACCAGACGGTACG
>CAYFUB010000513.1:0-5668 GCA_964346195.1 uncultured Pirellulales bacterium | reverse complement strand
GTCCGGGCAGTTGAGCACGGGGTGGACGCCGTACCGCTCGCGAACCTCCTGCGGCGCCAGGCGCGGGCCGTTGTCCCGGATCTTGTCGATCTCCTGCTCCACCTGGGCCAGCACGGCGGCCTTCTCCAGGAAGCGCATGTCCATGTTGATGCGGCCCTTGACGTAGATCTCCTGGTAGAACGGGTCAAGGTCGTGCCGCATGGTCTTGTAGTCATTGGTGTAGCGCAGCGCTTCCTCGTGTGGCACGTCGGGGCACCGGACCCCGGCGATCTCCCGCACGTAGGCAAATACTTCGATACCGCACATCTTGAGGACCTTCTTGGCCACATAGCCCGCGGCCACGATGGTGGACGTGTATCGGCCGCTGAAGATGCCCGCGCCGATGGCGTCATCGTCCGGGCCGTACTTCATGAAGCTCGCGTAGGACGCATGGCCCGGCCGCGGCGTACGGTTGGTGTCTTGGTACTGCTTGCTATGGATGAAATGGCGGTCCAGGTTCGGGATCAGGATGGTCAGCGGCGTGCCGTTGGTGTGGTTCTTGTTGCCCGCGTTCTCGATTGTGTCGGCGGCGTTGAGGCCCGTATAGATGATGGGCAGGTCGGGCTCCTTGCGCGGGCTGGAGAGTTCATCGGCCCCCGGCTTGCGCAGGAGCAGATCACCGTAAATTTCCTGCTCGCTGAGCAGGATTCCCGGTGGAACACCCTGAACGACACTGGTGAGCCCTTCTTGATAGGATCCGCCGGCCACCGTTACCTGAAGGCAACGCCCAATGTGACATCCGAGCATGGAAACCCCTTGAATTTACGATTTACCATTTACGATTTACGAATGGTTGCGTGCCGCTTGTCTTCGCCCGATGAACGCGGTCCCACGAAGAGGTGCGACGAGCCACAGACCACCTTCTTCGAATCATAAATCATAAATCATAAATCGTCAATCCGAAGTGGTTTCCATATCCGCGCCGAGGGACCGCATGAGGTTGACGTAGTCGGGAAACGTGACGCTCATGGCCTCGGCGGTGTCGACGACGAGCGGCCCGTCGAGAACCAAGCCGGCCAGGGCCAGCGCCATCACGATGCGATGGTCCCCCCAGCCGTGTACGGATGTCGGCTTGGGACGCTCTCCACGGATTACCAGCCCGTCCGGCAGTTCTTCGACCTCCACGGATAATTTCCGGAGTTCCGCGGCCATGCCGGCGATGCGGTCGGTTTCTTTGCCGCGTGCCTGTGGGACATTGACCAGCCGCGTCTCGCCCTCGGCAAACGCGGCGGTCACGGCCATCGCCGGCAGGGCGTCCGGCGTCTTGTTCATGTCGATCTCAAGGCCCTGGAGCGGGGCCGTTTTGATCGTCACGGAGTCGGCCTCGACCGTGATCGCGGCGCCCATGCCCTTGAGATAATCGACGACGGCCTTGTCCGGCTGGCTGTCGGCGAAGTCCAGGCCGAGCAGCGTCACCTCCTCACCGACCAGTGCCGCCGCGCACAAAAAGAACGTGGCGCTGGAGAAATCCGCCGGGACCGGCCGGTCGAACGGCCGGTAGCTTTGTCCGCCTCGAACGAAGATTGCAGATTGCGGATTTCGAATTGCGGATTCGACGCGCGGCGCTAATCCCCAATCCCCAATCCCCAATCCCCAATCGTACTTGATTCCCTGGCTGTCCAGCCAGTCGAGCGTCATCTGCACGTAGCCGGGCTCGTTCAACAGCGTGACGTCGATCTCCGTATCTTTCTCGGCCAGCGGCGTGCAGAGCAGCAGGCTGGAAAGATACTGGCTCGTGGAGCACGCGATAGCCGTCCTGCCACCCGTGATTTGTCCCGTAATGGCGACGGGGGCCCTGCCGTTGTCGTTGACGCTCAGGCACTTCGCCCCCAGTTCGTTCAGCGAGTTCAGCAGCGGGCCGACGGGTCGGCTTTGCGTCTGCTTGTCGCCGGTAAAGGTAACGGTCCGGCCCTTGCCGACGAGCGATGCCGAGCCAATGGCTATATTCAACGTCGTGCCCGAGTTGCCGACGTCGACCGGCTCGGCCAAGGCAGTGATTTGCCCGCCCGTTCCCGTCACGGCCCACAGGTCCGGCTCGGACGTGTCGATGGCGGCCCCCAGAGCACGATAGGCGGTCACGGCCGACATCGTATCGGCCGAGGCCAGCGGCTTGCGGATGAGACTCTTGCCGGGGGCGAGCGAGCCGATGGCCACGGCACGAATCGTGTGCGATTTCGACGCCGGAATCGAAATGGTTCCTTTAAGCCGGGATTTCCTCGATACAAGCTGCATTACGGCCTCTCTTTGGAAAGCACCTGACAGAATCGTGCCGACAGTATACAACCCCATCGTACCAAGTCAAGACGCCCATGAATCCTGTTCCTGCCGTTGTGAAAAGCGGTCCAAACAAGCGGATTCCAATTGCCTCCACCCCGCCTTGACCCTAGAATGGTCCTGTCGGCTCTGAGGCTAGGCCCGTCGCCTTCGAGCAGGAGGACTGGGCGGTTGTCATTAGTCGTTTGATGCGAAATGCGAGAGTAGGACAGACGATGAAGGCGGGTAATGCTATCGTAAACATGCTGGCTGCGTGCCTTGTGATGTGGGCACTTGTCGCGTGCCTCGTGATCTGGGCATTTGAGGATAGATGGCATGTGCCGGAACATGTGACGGAACGCGCCACGTTCCTGCTGCCGGACGGTGCCGGAGAGATGACTTTCATTCGGCACCATCAGGAGCCTCTCATACGATTTCTTGCGGACGTAGCGTTCGACCGAAAGATTGTACTGCGTCGGGCCGGCGAGCCGGAGCGCACCTGGGACCTCCCGCTTGACCTCAGCAACATGTCCTTCAACGTTTATTGGATCAGCGATGGCGAAAAATCGTTCGTTCGTTTCAATGACGCCGAGTATGATTATCTCCTCGACCTCCAATCCAATGTTCTGTGCCTCGTCCTCCTGGTCAGGGGCGTCTGGTACGCAGGACAGATGGATGATGGCCACGTAGGGTACGGCGTGAGTGGACCTGTGGATGACGACGCATCGACGTTGTCCGTTCATGTCGGCAGGCACGAGGCGGTTCCATTGGCAGTTCTGACATCGGGTACAACCGAAACGTACATCGGAAACATCTCCGGCATCTCGCATGAGTGGAGATTCACACCCGCCGAGGATTCCCCCGAACTGCCTGTCAAGACGCGTGGCGGAGGCTCTGCTCCTGCTCCGCGAACTATATGGATTGGCACCACGCCGGCGACCTCGGATTGATGCCTTCCGGCAAACCGACAGGGAAGGACGCGACTCGGTTTGAGCAATTCGCCGGCCGCTGTGGCTCGGGTTCATGCCTGTCCGGCAGCGGGATGAGGTGGTTATGAAGGATGAGAGACGAATCAATCGTCGGGATTTCCTGGGAGGGGCCGGCACGGTCTCGACGGGGTTGTTCCTGACGGGCTATGGCGGGCCGGCAGGGGGCTCGTCTCCCAAGAGGCAGGCGGGGCCCAAGAAACCGAATATCCTCTTCGTCTTCGCGGACCAGCTTCGCTATAGTGCCTTGGGCTCGAGCGGCAACCGGGTGGTCCGCACGCCGAACTTCGACCGCCTGGCCGCCGAGGGCCTGGTTTTTGAAAATGCCTTCGCCAATCATCCGCTGTGCTCGCCGTATCGGGCGAACCTGCTGACCGGCAAATACGGATTTGCCAACGGCGTGCCGGATAATGAATATGTGTTGTGGGACAATCAGGTGACTCTGGCACAGGCTCTGAAAGGGGCCGGATACCGCGCCGCCTTCGTGGGCAAGTGGCACCTGGGCAGCGGGCCGTACCCGCCTGGGAAGCGTTACGGCTTCGATTACCTGTTCGCCTTCAATTGCCTGAACCGACACTACGGCGCTGTTCACCACCGCAATGAAGGCGGACCGATCAAGATCGACAAGTTTGCCCCCGAGGGCGAAACCGATGAGGCGATCCGGTTCATGGAAGAGCACCTGAAGACACACGGGGATTCTCGTTTCGCCGTGGTCATGGGCTGGGAGCCGCCGCATTGGCCCTATGGCCAATACCCGCAGGAGTTCGACACGTATGATCCCGCCACGGTCGATCCGCCACCCAACGTTCCCGTTCAGATGGCGGAGTTTGCGCGCCGGGAGATGGCACAGTACTACGGCAATGTCTCCGCCCTGGACGCACAGATGGGCCGGCTGATGGAGGCGCTGGGCCGGCTGGGGATTGCCGAGGATACCATCGTGTGTTTTTCGTCCGATCACGGCGACCATTTGAGCAGTCACGGCTACGGCAAGCCGATGGACAAGTGGATGCATCCCACCATGCGGGCGTCGAAATCCACGCCCTACGAAGAATCCGTCCACATCCCCTTCCTCCTGCGTTATCCGCGCGCCGTCTCGGGTGGACGGCGGACCCGAGCGCTGTTCGGCAGTGTGGACGTCATGCCCACGCTGCTGGCCCTTTGTGGCGTGGCGATCCCCCGAGGCGTGCAGGGTCACAATCTGGCTCACGTTGTCACAGGAGAGGACGGTGACGCGCCCGAGTCCGTCTATCTGATGAATATGGGAACAGGCTGGCCCGACCGCGACAGATGGGTCGGTTGCTGGCGCGGGGTCCGCACGGAGCGGTGGGTTTATGCCCGGTGGCAGAACCGTAACGATCATGAGCCTGTGTTGTTCGATCGCCGGAACGACCCGTATGAGCTCGACAATCTTGCAGGCAATCCCAAGTTCGCCGAAGTTCAGCAGCAGATGGAAGCGCGTCTGAAGAAATGGATGGCTGACACCGACGATCCCTTCGAAACCGGTCGCCGCGACGAGAAGGGGATGCTGGAAATGGGGTTCAAGTTGCAGCCGCGGTGGTCTGGGCGGCGGCTTGGTTGACGAGGAACAGGACGGCCATGCGGACGGCCAGGCCGTTGGTGACCTGCCGGAGGATGACGCTGTTGGTGCCGTCGGCGACCTCGCTTTCCATTTCGAGGCCGCGGTTGATGGGGCCGGGATGCATGACGAGGATGTCCGGCTTGGCCCGCCGCATGCGCTCGACCGTCAGGCCAAAATAGTGGGAGTACTCCCGGATGGAAGGGAAGGGGTTGCCGCCGAGGCGCTCGAACTGGATGCGGAGCATGTTGATTACGTCCACCTCTTCGATCACCTTGTCGAGCGAGTAGCTGACCTTGACCGGCAGCCGGCCGACCTCGGCGGGCATCAGCGTCGGCGGGCCGACGAGGGTCACTTCCGCCCCGAGTTTCGTCATGGCCCACAGGTCGCTGCGCGCGACGCGGGAATGGGCGATATCGCCGACAATGGCGATCTTCAATCCTTCGAGCGTTCCCTTGAGCTGGCGGATCGTGTACACGTCGAGCAGGCCCTGGGTAGGGTGCTCGCAAAAGCCGTCGCCGGCGTTGACGACGCAGGCGTTGATGTTCCGGCTCAGGAGCTTGGGGGCCCCGGCGGCACTGTGGCGGATGACCACGATGTCGATGCCCATCGCCTCGAGGTTGCGGGCGGTGTCCAGCAGGGTCTCGCCTTTGCTGACGGAGCTGGCTTTTTGCGTGAATTCGACCACGTCGGCGCTGAGCCGGCTGGCCGCCAGCGCGAAGCTCGTGCGCGTCCGCGTGCTGTCCTCGAAGAAGAGATTGACCACGACCTTGCCGCGCAGCGGGGGCGCCTTCTTGACGGAACGGGTGCTGAT
>CAYFUB010000512.1:0-4684 GCA_964346195.1 uncultured Pirellulales bacterium | reverse complement strand
GGGTTGCCTGCGCAGGAACCATCGCCAAGACCTCCGGTCTTGACGGGGACCCCAAACGCGATACATTGCGTTTGGGAACCCACGCTGCCACCCGGTGCTCATGCTACACTACGAAAGATCCAATCGGAATCGGTATAACTGCGCGACAGGGAGGACGAACCGGGGCAGGCCGAACTTCCTGGAAAATATTGCAGAAGGACAGCAAGTAGAGAAGAATGCCTTTGCTCAGACTCGTCAAATACAGCAAGCTCAAGCCCGGAGTTTCCTTTGCTCGCGTGACTGACTATCATGTTCTCACAAAGGAACGGTTCGGCCGGAATAGCTACGGTCCGTAGGCATACCAGGCGATGCTTTCGTGGTTCCACGTGTCGGAGAGTTCGTCGATGAGTCTGGCCTTTTCATCTTCGTTGATCGTATAGAAGTGACAACCCAGGCGCGCCGACCAGAAGCGGTGTACGGGCATCAGGTCCTTCTCGCCGGCCTGCGGCCAGGCGTGGAACGCCACCCCTTCGCACGTCCAGGTGCCGGCGGGCTCAAGAAGGAGCCGGTCTTTCTCGGCCTCATCCATCGTGTAGAAATGGGTCCGCAGGGCGGCCGACCAGAGGCGATAGACGGGAAGAACGTTCGGCGGTCTCTCGCTGTCCGGCGCGATCGCATAGAACGCCGGCCCTTCGTACCTCCATGTGCCGTCGTCTTGACCGATCAGTCTGTCCCTCTGTGCCTTCTCAACCGTATAGAAATGCCGGCCCGTCTGCGGCGACCAAAAGCGATAGACACCCGCGATTCCCGGTCCGCCCGGGCCCAGATATCGATAGACGCCGCCATCCGGGAACGTCGCGACTTCCTGCACCCGGTAGCGGGAAAGAAGCTCCCGCAGATCATACAGGTGCGCCCTGGGCAGATCGTGGAACCATATGATATAACTCGCCTCGGACACCAATTCGCGGCGTGCGAATTCCGCAGCATCGCAGGAGTAATGCGGCGTCGTCTCCGCCGCGACTCCCACCAGGAGGTAAACAGCGTCGGGGGCATTGCTACAAGTCTTGCCCGGCAACGGATGACTCCGCAGCCATTGCACCAGAGGCGACTCCTGGAAGTCCGCGGCGCAGTACTCGCCCGCGCCGTCTCTGACGTGATGCCTGGTGCTGTGGAGCAGAGCCCTGAGCGGACACTGCAGCCAGAACACGCACAGCAGGACAAACAGGTAGTCCACCAGCCTTCCCGGACCCCAGGAGGCGGAGAGCAGGCGATACGCCCCCTCGATTCCAGCGACCATCAGGGCAATAACAAACGGGTAGATGGGCGCCATGTGTCGCTGTTCGGGACGCCAGTCGAGCCCGGCGCTACAGACGACCAGAAAGCCGAAATAAGTCAGGCCGAAGACAATCGCCGACCAGATCTGCAGCCTGCTGGCATCCTTCCAATCACTGTCGATCGCCGGGTGGTCCACCGGTCGGCGCTGTCCGGCATCGGCCTTGCGGGACCAGACTATCGCAGTGCCGGCCAATACGATAACCAGTCCAAGACTGAGCGTTGGGACCGAGCCGACCGGCGCCCAGGGAGAAAGCCAGGTGGTCACGATTTGGGCGGCGGGTCGGAAGACCCGGACGAACTCCCGACCGGACGCCAGTTGCAAACGATGGAAGCCCACAGTGTCCCCCGTCAGCGCGCGGTTGCGAAAACACCACACGGCGACCGGGATGGTGGAGATGACGCCAAAGATCACCAGGTACTTGAGTCTTTGGAGCCGAGAGGCCCGAGATGCGTTCAACGCAATCAGGACGGCGCCCGTGAGGATGAGCGTCACCCCGGCGTATCTCTGAAGACAGGCCAGCCCGGCAAGGATCGAGACCAGCACCAGACCCGGCAGGTTCTTTCGGCGCAGGAAACCAGGAATGCACAGCAGGAATGAAGTCGTCAGCACGATGAACACGGGCTCGGACCAGGCCATGATGGAACAGGCCAGGAGTGGGCCCGACGCAAAGACCGCCAGAGCTCCCGCCAGGGCCAACGGCCTGGAGGTCGTACATCTCAGGAACAATCGGCCGGAGAGGACGATGATCAGACCAAATGCCAGGCTGTTGAGCAATCGAGCTCCCAGCAGAGGCTCAACCCCCACGAGGCCCATGGCAGCCAGCAGGGTGGGAAACAGCGGTGGCCAACTCGTGCAGAGTCCACCAAAGTAATATCGATATCCCTGTCCCGCCAGCAGATTCCGCGCGACGAATAGATGATTGGCGGAATCGGGAGAGAGGCCCACCCCATACCGGGAGGTACACAGCAACACAACGATCACGCCGCAGAAACCCAGCGCTGCCAGGCCGGCATACAAGGCTACGCCGCCGGCAGACCCCCGTTTCCACGGCTCCCCGGTCGTCCGTGCGATACCCGGGGAGTCCCGGGCAACACCGTCCTGGGACTTATCCGGTTCAGCGGGCACTCTCGCCCTCCCTGCTCGATCATCTTGCTCTGTTGCGCCTGGTGCAGACCCTCACGATGGAGCCTGTTTCCCAAGACTGTCTGTCACAATCTCGCGTGTCCTGGCTTGGTCAGCGGCTTGAACGACCCTTGCGCGAGCGATATCACCACAGATGCTGTCTCCAGTCAACGACCAACCCGCAAATCAATCGTATTAGCGGGCCAGAATCATTTTCACCGCGGCGATCAGCAGGACCATACCGAAAAGTCTCTTGAGCAGCACGGCGTCAATGGCAGTGGCGAACCTGGCACCGAGCAGGCCGCCGAAGAAGAAGCCGATGCAGATCAAGGCGGCAATCTTGACGTCCACGTAGCCCTGCCGGTAGTAAGTCCAGGCAGCGAGCAGGCCAATGGGCGGGACCATCAGGGCGAGCGTCGTACCCTGGGCCAGATGCTGGCTCATGCCGAACGCAAAGACCAGCGCCGGCACCATGACGATGCCGCCGCCGATACCCAGCACACCACTGAGGACCCCGGCCAAGAGACCGAGCAGCAGGAATGAGACTACGTAGGCAGTCATGTTCATAATGTCCCCTTCTCAGGTAACGTCGGACAAACCATCAAGCGACAGGAAGGCACGCCGCACCCCCGGATTCACCACGGTTCGCATCAGGCGGCCCAAGAATCAGTCGAACAATTCCGCGAATTTTCCTTCGATATCGGGGTCTTCGCAGAGGGTCTGGCCGATGAGGACGGCCCGGACGCCGACGGACTTGAGCTTCCTGACGTCGTCGCGCGTCTTGATGCCGCTCTCGGAAACCAACTCGCCGTCTTCCTCCAGGAAACCGGCCAGCCGGGCCGTCGTGCGGATATCCACTTTCATGGTCGCGAGGTCCCGGTTGTTGATACCGAGAACGCTGTAGCCTTTCTTCGGGAAACCAATCAGGCTGCGCACGGCCAGCAGCGTATCCGCTTCGTGGACCTCCAGCAGTGCGGTCAGACCCAGCTCGGCGGCAGCAATCATCAGGTCGATCAGATCGGCCGGCCGCAGCGCCTCGGCAATCAGCAGGATCGCATCGGCCCCCGCGGCGCGGGATTCGTACATCTGCCAGATGTCGATGATGAAGTCCTTGCGCAGGACCGGCACGGACACCACCTGCTTCACCCGCTCCAGGTATTCGAGCTTGCCCTGGAAGTACTTCTCATCGGTCAGGACGCTGATCGCGTCGGCGCCGCACCGTTCGTAGATCCGGGCGATCTCCACCGGGTCGAAGTCCGCGCGGATCAACCCGGCCGAGGGCGAGGCCTTCTTGACCTCCGCAATGACGTTGATGCCGCGTGGATGGCGTTTGGTGACCGCGCGGTAGAAGTTGCGACACCTCGGCAGGTGGGCGATCCGCTCCCGGAGCCGCTCCAGGCTGACCTGAGATTGCCGCTGCTTCACTTCCTCGCGTTTATCGGCGATGATATCGTCCAGAATGTTGGCCAAGGCTCTTTGTCCTGTCTTCCAAGTTGCGTTTTGCAGAATGGATATTGCGCCTATTGGGATAGAGGCAAATAATCACTCGCCCCTGCAAATTTTGCCTTTCCAAACCACAAGTGCTTGATAACCCGTCTGTTCCACGGCCGCTACTGCGCGCCGAGCTGATTGGCCACATTGACGTACCCCATGCGCAGGTCGCTGAGCGTGTTCTTGAGCAACTGCTGCTCCTCGGACGTCAGGTTCCCTTTGGTCTTGGCTTCGAGCGTCTGGAGCATGTCGATATTGTACCGGGCCAGCTCCAGGTCCGGCCCCCTTTGTTCCTCACCCTTGAGTTGCAGCAGGCCGAGGGCAAAAAGGGCCTGCGTTGTCAACATGTTGATCAGCCCGACCAAATCCCCCTGCGGCAGCCGGCCCTGCCGGGGTCCCTGGGCGGCCTGTTCCTCCTTCTCCTTCTTCTCCTGGGCGGCCAGGATTTCCTTTTCCCGCTGCGCCTCCCGTTTCCAGTCCTCGTCAATAATGATTTTCTTTTCTTCTTCCGCCATAATCGACAACCCTTCTGAAAGTTCCGATTTTCGAGCGCCAACTTTGAGAGCTTCTCATTCACCGGCCTCGGTACTTCTTCATGCTTCGGTCGATATCCCGTTTCTGGGCGCGCTCGGTGATGGTCTTTCGCTTGTCGTATTGCCTCTTGCCGTGCGCCAGGGCCAGCTCGACCTTGGCCATGCCCCGCTTGCTGAAGTACAGCCGCAACGGGACGAGCGCGAAGCCCCGCTGTTCGAGCTT
>CAYFUB010000511.1:0-3070 GCA_964346195.1 uncultured Pirellulales bacterium | reverse complement strand
TCCGGCGTGTCGTAATCGCCGCCGAACGCGCCCGCCGCCGTGCCGCCCTCCATCCCGGCCCGGCCCACGCCGACGCGGTTGTTGATGATGATGCCGGGCTGCAGGCTCCGCACGTGCTGGTAGAGATCGACCCCGCGCTCGTGCGTCCACGGTTTCTCCCACTCGCCGTCGAACCAGAGGATGCCGAGCGGCCCGTAGTTCCGGATCAGCTCGGCCACCTGGTTCTTCAGGTACTGGTTGTAGCGGTCCATGTTGGGATCGGTCTTCGGCGTCTTGCCGCCGGGACTGCCGAGCGGGTAATCCGGGTGATACCAGTCGCAGATGGAGTGGTAGGTGCAGAAGGCCAGGCCGTGCCTTTTGCACGCGGCCGCCAGCTCCTTCAGCACGTCGCGGCCGAAAGGCGTGTGCATGATGTTGTAGTCGGTGTACTTCGTGTCCCAGATGCAGAAGCCGTCGTGGTGCTTGCTGGTGATGACGAGGTATTTCATGCCGGCGTTTCTGGCGACCCTGGCCCACTGGTCGGCGTCGAATTCCGTGGGGTTGAACTGCTTATAGAGCTGGTCGTATTCCTCCGTCGGCACTTGCGCGCCGCGCGACCAGCCGATCTCCGTCCCTTTGAGACTGACCGGCCCCCAGTGAACGAACATCCCGAAACGTGCCTCCCGCCACCACTGCAAGTTCACGTCGCTTGTCTGCAAGAGGCTCTTGTCTTCCGCAGGTTTCACTTCCGCCGTGCGGGTCGCGCAACCCGACGCGCCGAAGACGATTGCGAGCGCCAGTGACATGCAGAGGACCCTTGTCACACGACGCGGTGCCGGCTTGGTTTGCAGCATAATCGACCCCTTTCCAATAGGTTCCTGATACCCGTGCCGGCCCAGTATACCCGTACAGCCCGCGCGTAGGAAGTATCGAGGATTGAACGGCCCGGCAGACGGGTCCGGCGGCTGTCCTGTCACCCCTGTGCAGGCAGGGGGGCCCCGAGAACCTGCGAAGGAGACTGGATTCTTACCCACGCGAGAATGACGGCACTCCGGGACTGGCAACAAGTTGCCCATCCTGCGCCACGGCGAGGCCGCTCATCCCCGTTCCTCTGCGGTTGAGACGTTCTTTCCACCCGACGAGAAGATTTTTTTGCAGAATCTCGTTACCCCTTGCGGGCCCGGGGTTTAGGACACATGAAACCGGGCCGGCCTGTTGATATTAATGTTGACGCATAGATATGGTGGTAATACCATATCAACAGAGTCGCGTGAAACGACGGCCGCCGGGATGTTGCCGGTGGATGATGGGAAGAGATAAGAAAGAAAGAAGGGAGAAACGATGGCGAAAGCGAGTTGTCACACCTGTGTTTACGCCTGCTGGGACCTGGGCAATGCGCTGCGGAACTTTTCCTCAGGTTTTCCGAACCAGCCGATGTGTGCGAATCAGCCCGAGGCGCCCGGCTTGATGCGCGCGACACCCGTCGGCAACGCCTGCCGGAACTACCGGCCTAAACCTCCCACGCCGGAAGGCGACGTCAAGCGCATCCCGCTGGCGGGCGGGGCGTACGCCTACGTGGATGCCGCCGATTATGAATGGCTCAGCCAGTATAGCTGGCACGTGTATGCCGGCGGATACGCCGCCCGCGTCGAGAAGGGCAAACTGGTCTATATGCACCGCGAGATCATGAAGCCGCCCGAGGGGATGGTCGTGGACCATATCGACGGCAATAAGGGGAACAACTGCCGGTTCAATCTGCGCGTCTGCACGCCGACGGAGAACCGGCGCAACAGTGCCAAACACGCCCAGAGGTCCTCCCGCTTCAAGGGCGTCGGATACATCGCCAGGCGTGACAAATATTGGGCGAAACTCTGGTTCAATGGCAAAGACCATTGGCTGGGCTACTTCGACGAGGAGGTGGAGGCGGCCCGGGCCTACGACTATAAGGCGGTCGAGTGCTCCGGCCCGTTCGCCCGTGTGAACCTGCCCGAGGAGTGGCCGCCGGAGCGGGTGCAGCAGGTCTATGCCGAGGCGCGGGCGCAGCGTGAGACCGTGGCGGCGGAAGCCGCACTCGCAAAGGCGCGAAAGGGCAAAGGCAAAGAGGCGAGTGTCGAGCGGAAAGACGCGCAGCGGAGGACGGCGGGGGAAAAGAAAGTGCGAAAGTCAGGAAGTGAGAAGGCAGGACGCAGACGCAGGAAGCGCGCCGCACCACACACGACGAAACAGAGCGAAAAGAAAAACCGCAAGTCCGGCGCAAAGCCCACGATACATCCCGCGCGACGAGTCTCGCCGGGACGCAGGACGCGCACTGCAAAACGAAAGACGAAAGCCGCACCGGCTGTGGTCACGCCATAAGGGAATGCAAAAACGCAATGTCGCCTTTTCTACTTTTCGACCAGCCAGTCGTTGGCGAGACGGGCCAGGTCGCCGCGATCGATCCTGCCGCTGGCGTCGAAATCGTATCCTCGGCATGCGTCGGGAGTGGGGCAATCGGTCCGCCAGTAGTGGGCCAGCAGGGCGAAGTCGCGGGCCTCGACCCGGCCGCTGAAATCGAGGTCTCGTCCACGCCGCCGGTAAAGCTGGTCCAGATAGAGCGACTGCGGCTCGAGCGCCTCGCCTTGTCCCTGGCCTTCCAGAAAGTCCTCCGGGGCGGTGTTGTTCTGGGTCCCGCGCTCGACGCGGGAGACGGGGCCGCCGGTCCCGATCACGTAGCCCCATTTCCATTGGCGCGAAACGATGACCTTGGCGCCGCAGCGGGCCGTACCCCACGTGTTCCAGAAGACCGATTCGGTGGTCGAATGCCCGTGAAGGACAGTGCCATAGGGGCGGTAGGCGGCCTCCAGGAAGCCGCCATCGACGTAGGTGCTGTCGAACAGATTGGCGGGACTGAGGTGCATGTGGAAATCGCTGGCCAGGTGGCCGTCGCGCGAGGTGCAGCGAAACAGGACGTTGCCGCTGGTCCACATGCTCTTGAAGTCGTAGTTGTGCCGGGTGTGGTAGGCGGTGCAATCGCGGAGCAGGCAATCGCTGCCGCGGAGGGTGTACCCGTAGCCGTTGCCGCCGCCGCCCTCGTATTGCGGCCTGGCCACGA
>CAYFUB010000510.1:0-7477 GCA_964346195.1 uncultured Pirellulales bacterium | reverse complement strand
GCATGAAGGCATGGGTCGAGGTGGGGTCGACGCTGTCACGGATCATCACGCCGCCTTTGGCCCAGTTGTTGGAGCCGGGGCCGCGGGCCGCGACGCGCGCCACCATCGTGCCGTCGCCGGTCAGGGTCTTGTAGGCATAGCGGAACTCGTCGGCCACGTCCCAGATATCCGTGCCGGCGCCGCTCATGCTGATGGTGCCATCCGGCGACTCGGCGAACCGTACCGGCCGGCCGTACACGTACAAGGTCAGGTCGGTAACGCCATTGACCGTCCAGTCCTGGGCGGGGGCCAGCGGCAGGTCCGCCTCGGCATAGTACGGCGAGTTGGCGTTGTTATAGTCCAGAGGCATCGACTGCTTGCCACTGTGGACAATCGTCTGCTCGCAGAACGGCGGGTCCCAGTTGCCGACGGTCGAGGTCCCGTTCGCCGCATCGACCCAGCCGTCGAGCCAGGTCTCGTAGATGCGCGTGCCTTGACCTTCTTCATCATTGTAACTCTCGAAGTCATCGACCACGAGGAAATCGGCGGTGGTGAAGCTCCAGACCACGCCGATCCACGGGCTGTCGGCCTCGGCGTCGTTGACCTCGTCGATGCGCCAGAAGTAGGTCTTATTCCACTCCAGTGTGCCCGGCTGGTATGTGGTTTCCGTCTGGGTACGCTGGAAAAGAGGACTCGAGGTATCCGCCGCGGCCACGGCCGCCTCGTCGTCACCGAAGTAGACCTGATGCCGGGCGGCCTTTTCACCCGCACCCCACATCAGGACCACCTCCTGCGGGATGTTGACGTCGTTGTCCTGCGGATAGACCGCTCGGGCCCGTACGGGAAGCTGGAGCGGACCGGCCGGGATGACCGCGCGAGCCACGGTCGGCGTCTGCCAGCCCACTTGTGCCACGGCGCCGCCGCCGTTCTCGTAGTATTCCACACGCAGTGAATAGACACCCGGTTCGAGAGCGATGGGCTGGCTGAAGGTGTCAGCGGGACTCCTGTCGACCCAGGCATCGACGATGAGCTCATCATTGAGCCAGATGCGAATGCCGTCGTCCGACCGCCCGATGAACGTGTACGTATCGGCCACGGCGATTTCCAGGTCCGCCGTCCAGCGCGCGGAGAACTGGTCGACAGGGATGGAAGCGTCCGGACTGCCCGGATCGCCCCAATTGAAATCGACGGAAGGATCGATGCGGGTCAGGGCGGGGACTCCCCCGGGAGTCATGCCGCTGAAGTATTCGCCCTTGACGCCGCCGCCAGCGCCGCCGCCCGTGGTGAAACGCCATACCTCGCCCGGGTACGTGGCGCCGCCCAGAGCGTGCTCATCCACGGCCCAGAAGTAGGTTGTTTCGACCGCCAGCACACCGGGATCGTAGGTCACGCCGAACTGGCCGCTGCTTTTGAGCGCGCCGGCATCACGGCTCGTTACGGCCGCTTCGTCCGCACTGAAGTAGACGTCGTGCTGCATGGCTCCCTGGCCCCCCGTCCAGGTCAGATCGGTCTCCACGTCAATCCACTTGTCCCCGTTGCGCGGCGTGGGAGCATACGCGGTGGTTGGCGCAGTCGTGAAACTCCACACGTCACCGGTGCGTATCGTGTTGTCGGCCTCGATCTCATCGACGCGCCAGAAGTACTTGGTGCCCGCCAGGAACGGGACCTGTGTGACATAGTGTACCGGCACGAACAGGCTACTGCCCACCAGGTCGGCCTCGGTGAGGTCGGGCGTCGTGCCGAAGTAGACGTTATGGAGCAGGCCAAAGCTGCCGGCCGACCACATCAGCAGTGGCGAGGTCACGCCCGTGGCCCCGTCAACCGGCGAGGGGTTCGAGGCCTTGAGAGCCACGTATTCCGCCACGCGCATGATATCCTCTACATTGGGCTGGCCCCCGGTGTCACGGAAGCGGACGAACCCGCGAAAATTGTCATTCGTCACGTAGTGCTTGACCCAAGCCGGGGCATTTCCACTATCATCCCGGGCCAAGATCGTGACGTCGGTGGTGACGCTCGGAGCCAGGGGCCGTTGCGAGGTCCACGTCTGGGTCAGGCCCCAGGCAACGCCGGCGGGAGTGAGAGTAGCCGTGTTCCCGCTGTCCCGGGGGGCGCTGGAGGTGTTGAAACCCAGCACGGCGGGCGCGCCGCTGTCACCCCAGGTATCCATGACGCCGGTTGCGTGTCCCCAATAATAGAACGGAATGTCGGCATACCACACGATCTTGCCGCCGGCGTCGAGGTACTTGCGCAGCGTGCAGGAGGTGGATTGCGACTCCACCACCGTGTCCGGCACGACGTCGCGACAGAACACCACCACACTGTACTTCTTGTCGGCGATGCGAGCCGTCATCCACGTCTTGAGCTGGTCGGCATCGAGAATCTCGTAGCCGGCCGCCTGCAAGGCGTCCCGCGTGGCTTCGCCACCTCCGGCCCAGGCCGTGGGATAGCGACTATCATAGTAGGCGGCGCGAATCCACTGGAAATCGGCGGCCTGGGCCCCCACCGAGCCCAGTACCACTGCCAGAAAGGTCAGACACACCAGTTTCTTGCACATGTTCGTCCTCCTTCAGAAGAATAGCCGGAGTTTCACCGACTCACGTTGAAGTATCTCCGCTCTTGATGAACCCGACCTCTCTTTCCCGTCTGCAATTCATGCCCTCGCGTCCATGATTGTTGCGTGACAGTGCAGGGACGAGTGATTATTCGCCCCTGCTTACACACGTTCGTTGGAGGTCCCCAGCGCATTGTTTCGCGTTTGGGGTCCCCTTCCGGGCTCCCGGCTGGTGAAAGCCACGGACCTTAAACATCAATAATACACGCTTCATCGGCCGCCTGCAAGGGGCCAATCACCGAATTCCCTGTTGGCTGTTCATAATTCGCCCTGGCCTGTCCTTCGCCCGGTGACGAATCACGGACAGGGAGAGTTTCCCACGCGCATCCTTGCGCATTTGGGGCCCCGGACAGGGACCCGGGACCCCAGAAGCGATACATCGCTTCTGGGAGCCCCACCAAACGCGATCTACGGCGTTTGGGAACCCAATCGAGGCCCATACCGGCAGGGCACGGGCCTCGGACTCGCGCTCGGTTGGGGTGGACCCCGCCACGGGGCGGGACCACCGTGCGGCCCATGAGACAAACATGGGGTCGCGATCGGACGCGGTCAGGGCGTCGGCCCCGGCGTGGTGACGCGGATATCGTCGATGTAAATCCGGCCGGTGCCGTCCGGGCTCTTGTCGCCCACGCCGATGTACAGCCGCTTGACCCTGGCCAGATTCACGCCCGCCAAATCGCTCACCGGAATCTTCCACTCCGTCCAGGCGATGAGGTTCACGGCGCCTGGGTCAGGGTGAGTCACCGTGACGGTCTTGTTGCTGCTGTCCTGCACCGTCACGTACAGCGGACCCGGGTCGTTGCCGGGATTCACCCCGACGTTGGCGACCTTCCAGTCACCCGAGATCGAGCCGCTGGCGACCACGTCGGAGAACTCGGCGAAGCAGAAGCCCGCCGCCGCGTTGTTGCTGGTCACGGCCAGGCCGATATAGACGCTGCTCCCCATGCCGATGGTCTGCGGATTGGGCGAAGCGTCGGTGCCGGTATTCTCGGTGTCCGGCTGCTGAATCCACGTCTTGCCGTCCGTCGAGTAGTAAGCGGTGAACATGCTGCCCTTGCGCTCGACTTTGACCCAGAGCGGCAGCGTCACCGCGCCGGTGGCGCTGTGAGCCGAGACGGCGCTGCCCCCTGCAGCCGGGCGGTTCTGGAAGGCGCGGCGGCCGTCGGGCGTCGGGAACATAAACGCATACGTCGAGGCCGGGTCCAGACTGCCGCGAATCATCACGCCGGGCTTCGCCCAGGCGGAGGTGTTGGTCACGCTGATGACTCGGGCGGAAATCGCCCCGTCGCCGTTGAGCGTCTTGTACACGTAGCGGAAGTTGTCGGCCGTGCCCCAGATGTCCCCGGTATTGGAGCTGATGGTGTACTGCCCGGGCGCGGTCTCGAGGAACGTCGCCGCATTGCCTCGAACCCACAGGCTCAGGTCCGTCACGCCGTAGCCGGTCCAGTCCTGCGGGCTCGTCCACTCGCGGTAGGCCTCGCTGTAGAACGGCGAGTTGACGTTGTTGTAATCCATGGGCATCGACTGTTTGCCGCCGTGGACGATCGTGCGCTCGGCGAACGGCGGGTCCCAGTTGCCGACCGTCGAGCCGTTGTCTTGCGTGGTCCAGCCGTCGATCCAGGTTTCATAGATGCGCGTGCCTTTGTTCTCCTCGTCGTTGTAGCTCTCGAAATCATCGACGATGAGGTAGCCGGGCACGGTGAATCCCCAAACGTTACCCTTGTGGACGGTGGCGTCATCGGCTTCGACTTCGTCGATGCGCCAGAAGTAGGAGCCGCCGCCGAACGCGACGAGCCCGCCCAGAGAGAAGCTCGTGCCGGTCTGGCGGCCCTGGTACTCGGCCGCGGTGGTATCGGCGGTCTTCACGGCATCTCTATCAACACCGAAGTACACGTCATGTTTCACGGCCGTGTCGCCGGGCGACCAGCTCAGGTCCGTCGCATCGCGGATGTCCACGTTGGCCCCCGGCTTCGGCTGCGGGTCCCAGGCCAGTCGTATGTCGCCGCGCATGGCCTCTTTGATCTCCTCCGACGTCAGCGCCACGTTGTAGACGCGGACATCATCAACCATGCCGTCCCAGAATTCCACGGCACTGTTCACCTGCCGCCCGATGTGGGCACGGCTGGGAACAAGGTCCCACGTCTTGGCGGCCGAGGCCACCTCGATCCCATCGGCGTACAGCCGGGCCATGGCCCCGTCGTAGGTCAGGCAGATGTGATGCCAGACGCCGATGTCCCAGAATCCGTCCAGGTAGACGTCATCGCCGTAGCCGCCGCCGTAGAGAGCCGTGCCATTGATACCGATGAACATGGCCTGACTCGTCGCCGGCGAGCCCCAGGCCGCGATCCAGCGCCAGCCCGTGGCGACCGAATCGGTCTTGCCCCAGCCGCACAGGCTCCGCGCCGCGGTGCCGGACGGCCAGGCTGCGGGATTCCCGAAATCCACGTAGTCATCGACCCCGTCCAGGTCCAGAGCATCCCCGTAGTAACCCTCGACCCACTGCGGACCGCCCCAGAGCGTGCCGTAGTAATCCCAGCCGGAATAGTCGACGGCTTCCCCGGACTTCTCGTCCTCCAGCTTGTACCAGCCCACGAGAGTCGGATCGGACTTGGGTATGATCGGCCGGACAGTGAAGCTCCAGACGCTGCCGGTCACCGTGCCCGCGCTGCCCACTTCATCTATGCGCCAGTAATAAGTCATGCCGCGTTGCAGTGTGCCTGGCGTGTAGGAGAGTGCAAATTGTTGGCCAGCTTTAAGCGTGTCGGCGGTGCCGGCCTCGACGGCGGCGCGGTCCGTGCCGAAATAAGCGTCGTGCCTCGTCGCCCCCATCCCGGCCTGCCATTCGAGCATGACGTTGGGATCAACGTAGGCGGCACCGTCGTTGGGCTTCGGCGCCCAGGCATTCTGCGGCGTCGCGGTAAAGGACCATACGTCACCGGTGCGTATCGTGCCGTCGCCCTCGACCTCATCAATCCGCCAATAATAAGTAGCGCCGGATTTCAGCAGCGCGTATTGCGCCACATAAAACGGGAGATAGTGCACTTGAGGACCCACCAGGTCCGCCTCGGTCAGTTCGGGTGTGGTGCCGAAGTAGACTTTGTGGAACACGGCCAAGCCACCCGGCTCCCAGGACAGCAACGGCATACCGACACCCATGGCTCCGTCCGCCGGCGAGGGGTCGGAAGCCTTGAGGCCGACGTATTCAGCCGCCCGGATGATGTCCTCGACAGGAGGGTGACCTCCCCGGTCCCAGAGCCGGACGAATCCGCGGAAGGAGTCGCCTTTCACATAATGTCTCACCCACGCGGCGGCATTGCCAGCCGCGTCCGTCGCCAGAATCGTCACACCGGCACTGGCCGAAATCGGCCGGACCGACGCCCAGGTCTGCGTCAGACCCCACTTGACGCCGGCCGCCGTGATCTTCACTGTCTGGTTGGTGTCCCAGACGGCAATATCGGTAACGAAACCCAGGATGGCGTTTGCCCCGGCCGTCTGCGGGTTGGTGAAGGTGCCGTCGGCCGCGGCAATGTCCCAGAACGGGATGTCCGCGTAGAACACGATCTTGCCGCCCGCATCCAGGTACTTGCGGAGCGTACAAGTCGCGGTCAACGTCTCCACGACCGTGTTCGGCGCGTTGTCGCGCGCGAACACCACCACGCTGAACTCCTTGTCGGCGATGCGGGCATCCATCCAGGTCTTGAGTTGGTCGGCGTCGAGCAGCTCGTAGCCGGCCGCCACGCAGGCGTCGCGCACCGCCACCGAGTCCGCCTCGGCGGCCCAGTTCGTGCGGTACCGCGCGTCCCAATAGACCGCGCGCACCCATTCGACCTCTGCGGCCTGGGCCAGCGCGGGCCCCACCAAGGCAAAAAGCGTCAGACACAACAATTGCTTACGCATGGCAGTCCTCCTTCCAATACGGGTTGCTGAAAACTCCGTGATCGCGATCGGGCCACGCCAGCCGTTGCCTCAGGCCGAATCGGGACCGGGCTCCCAGGTGCGAAACATCGCGCTTGGGGACCCTCCCAAACCCAGTGCCTCGGACTTGGGGGCCTGGCGTTCTGTCATTCGTATGAGCCAACACATGCACCCGCGAGCCTCCTGAAGGGTTCGGGCTCCCCAACGCATTATTTCGCGTTTGGGGCCCAATCCTGTGCCTTGAACTCGCTTGTTTTTTATTGTAGCCGCCCCGCCACACGCAAGTCAAGGAACTTTTTGTCCCGGCAAGCTGTGACAGAAAGACTCGCCCGGGTCCGGACTGCCGCAGCCCGGAGAGAAGAGGGTGGCTGATCCCGGGGCTCGGGGTCCTGAACGCGGAAGGGTCCCCCACACGCGATATATTGCGTGTGGGAACCCAATTCTGCGTTGGGGAGGCTTTCCCAAGCGCCGAGGCCCATGTCGGAAGGGCTCGGGCCCCCAAATCCGATGTGTCGGATTTGGATCCCGTTCCCAAACGCCTTGTTTCACGTCTGGTGGGGCTCCCAGAAGCGATGTATCGCTTCTGGGGTCCCGGGTCCCGTAGGCATGGGCCTCGGGTTTGTGTCCCATGGCGGCGGCTCATAAGAAAAGCGTCAGGGGGTTCCCAAACGCGACGAATCGCGTTTGGGGTCCCCCCGCGATTGTACACGGTCAAGGCGTCGGTTCGGGCGCCGGTTCCGGCCTGGTCACGCGGATGTCGTCGATGTAGAGCCTGCCGCTGCCGACCGCGCTCTTGTCGCCCACGCCGAGGTACAGCCTCTTGACCCTGGCCGGGTTCACGCCGGCGAACTCGCTCAGCGGAATCTTCCACTCGGTCCAGGCGGTAACGTTCACCGCCGCCGGGTCCGGGTTGACCACGGTCGCCTGCTTGCCCGCGCTGTCCTCGACGATCACGTACAGCGGCTGCTGGCT
>CAYFUB010000509.1:0-7988 GCA_964346195.1 uncultured Pirellulales bacterium | reverse complement strand
GTCCCAGACCGGCTGCACCTATGAACGCGCCTGCGAAGTCCTGCACGAAGCCATGGAAGAAATCGCCCAGCGCGCCCAACGCGGCGAAGAGGTCCCATCCCCCGTCGCCCTGGCCATCGACCGCCTCACCGGCCAGAACCCGAATCCTAACTTCTGAACAAGACCGGCACCGCCTTTCCCTCAGTGAGATAACCAGAGCAACAGGACGCCAGCCACGAACATCAACACAACGATGGCTATAGACACATAAGTCGCCCACAGAAGGAGTCTGTACCTTCTCTGGAGTTGGGGATCACTCTCATTGCTGATAATCTGCCTGAAGTCGTGAAAGTCCCGCAAGTGCCAGAAGCTGAATCCGTATCCCCGGGACCAGTTAACGACTTTGATCCGGTACCATAGAATATTCGCAATAAGAATCGCCAGTACGTAATACGGCGCCAGGCGTTCAATCCAAACCATCGGCTTCATGCCTCCCACGGTCGTAGCCGGGAATCGTGTCCTGTCAATTCATTCAAGATACAGAAGAAACTGCCGCCTTATGCGCCGGAAGGCTTCACACTCGGTGGCCCAGGTGGTTTTGCGGTCGGTCAGGGGCTTGCCGGCGGTGATGGCTTCACGGATGGCGGCGGTGCCGCAGAGGCGGTCGAAGTGGGCAGGCTTCCATTCGAATTCAGTCGGGTACATGCGGTACAACTCGTTGATGATCAGGACACCGGTCCAGAAGGGTTCGAGGTGGGTTCGGTCGGTGAGGGTGGTTTCGACGCCGCGACATAACTGATTCTGATATTTCGAGCTTGTGGGGGTGAAGGAGGTCGGGCCGAAGCGCAGGCCGGGGAGGGACAGGGCATTCAGGCGAGCCGCGAGGGCGTTTGGATCGATCCAGGGGGCGCCGAACTGGTGGAAGGGCCTGGGCGTGCGGCGACCCTAGGAGCCGCTGCTCCCCTCCAGCAGGCACAGGCCGGGATAGAGGGCGGTGGTCTCAACGTCCGGCATGTTCGGCGAGGGCTTGATGAAGCGCAGGCCTGTTTCGTCGTACCACAGGCGGCGCTGCCAGCCGGTCAGCGGGACGACGGTCAGATCGGCCTTGACACCGTTGGCCAGCCAACCTTCGCCGTTGATCATCCGCGCCAGCTCGCCGACGGTCATGCCGTAGCGCACGGGGATCGGATACAAACCCACGAAGGTGGCGAACTTCGGTTCGAGGACCGGGCCTTCGAGCTGCGCGCCGTTGATGGGATTGGGCCGGTCCAGGACGACGAAGCGCCTGCCGGACTCGGCGGCGGCCTCCATCGCCAGGGACATCGTATAGAGATATGTATAAAAGCGTGCTCCCACGTCCTGAATGTCGAAGACCAGAACGTCCACGTCCGCCAGCATTTGCGGCGTGGGCTTTACCGTCGCGCCGTAGAGGCTATGGACGGGCAGGCCGTAGGTGAGGTCCGTTTGGCCGTCGATTTTTCGGCCCGCTTCCTCGGTGCCGTACAGGCCGTGCTCGGGACTGAACAGCGCCACCACGCGGACGCCATCCATCGCTCTGAGCATGTCCACGATGTATCGGCCCGCGCTGTCATAGGACGTGTGATTGGCGATGATGCCGATGCGGTTGCCCTCGAACAGTTTTCGGTGTGCGCCAACGTTATCAAGTCCCGTCCGCACGGCTGCCGGGCAAACCGCGGCCAGTCCTGCCAGTAGGACGATCCAGGTTGTCTTTACGAGTTTCATCCGGCTACTCCAGGCAAGAGGGTGTATGAGAATGCCGCTTTCCGTAGCATGGGCATCCTGCCCATGAGTCGCAGGGCCATCTTGGCCCTGCAGATTGTTCGATTTCCACGGGCGAGAGGGGTTCCCCAAACGCTATGTATCGCGTTTGGGGGCCCCAGGCGCCCGTGAGACTTACGGGCAAGATGCCCGTGCTACTTCCAGCACACCCTCCGAGAGATACAACGGGGCAAGCCCCGTCCAGCGCGAACACGCGTCGTATTGTATGCTCCCAATGTCATGACGGCCAGTGAAAGAACCGAAAGATACTGACGTAAGCGTGCAGGGGCGTTATAATCGGGTTCGACAACCGGCTTTGGGGGACCCGCCGGCTACAAGTGCTATAGTAAAGGAAAGATTATGCCCATGAATCGCTCACGAATCGAACGAAGTTTCTACCTGCTGGTATGTGCCCTGTTCCTGGTGGTTCTTCCGATACGTCCGATGACGGCTCGTGCGGGCGTCAAATTGACTGCCATCAGGCCGACGGTCCTGTTTGCACGCAAGGGCGCGAATCTCACTGAGGTGGTCGACGTAACCGTCGAGAATACGGGCGAACCCGTGCGTGCGAGCCTGGAAATCCAGATTGGCCCCCTGACGCAGTACGTGCTGCTCGAGGGCGTCAGGGAGGGAAAGACCACGTACCCGGTTTCCATACCCGATATAAGGTATCCGGTCGTGGCGCAGTTCACGCTCAAGGTGGGCCCCGTGATAGTGGATGCCCGTGAAGTACAGTGGCAGGCGCGCAAGCAGTGGACGGTGTATTTCGTGCCGATCACGCATCACGACCTCGGCTACACCGACACGATTGAGAACGTGCTCAACCGTTACGCCGGCTTCTACGACGACGTCCTGCGTTTCTGCGACCAGACGAACGACTGGCCGGAGGAGTCCCGGTATCGCTACACCCTTGAAGGCACCTGGTCGCTCCAGCACTTCATGGCGAACAGGCCCAAGGAAGTCATCGACAAGTTCGGCGGCTACGTCAAGCAGGGTCGGATCGAGATCGGGGCGCTCTTCGGCAACGAGATTGACAGTCTCTGTGGACATGAGCAGTTGATTCGCCTGATGTATCCGTCCTTTCGCTTCAAGCAGCGGTACGGCGGGAAGATCGCCGTGGGCTCGATCACCGATGTACCCGGCCTGAGCTGGGGCCTCCCGACGGTCCTGGCCGGGGCCGGGGTCAAGTACTTCTTCGCCGGCCTGCCGACGTACTTCGAGTGGGGCCGCAATGACATCCACACGTTCTGGGACGAATCGGCCATTCTGCGTCACGGCCGGCCCGATGCTTTTCGCTGGCAGGGGCCGGACGGGCAGAGCGTGCTGGCCTACTACCAGGGCAGCTACGGCTTTTTCAAGCGCGTTATCGGACCGGATACGTACGAGGAGGTCAAAGAGAACCTGCCCGGTATGCTGGCGGAGCTGGAGGACAAGGGCTCGCCGTTTACCGTGATGCGGTACATTCACAACGGCGTGGACAACCACCCGCCCGACGTCAAGATCAGTCATGTCGTCAGGGAATGGAACGAGAAGTGGGCGTATCCCAGGCTCATCGTCGCGACCAATACGATGTTCTTCGAGGCCCTGGAGAAGCAGTGCCAGGACGTTCGCACGTTCCGGGGCGAATTGCCCCATACGGATTACGTCGTGGGGGCCATCTCGACCGCCAAGGAGACGACTGTCAATCGTCTGACGCACGACAAACTGCTTTCGGCGGAGAAGATGGCGGCCGTGGCGTCGTCGGTCTGCGACTATCCCTATCCCGCCCAGAAGATTGCCCGCGCCTACGACGACATGCTGCTGTACGACGAGCACACCTGGGGCAAGGATTACCCGACGGGCGCGGCGCAGGACTGGGCCTGGAATGAGAAGAGCCATTACGCCTATCGGGCGGCCGGGTTGGCCCAGTCCGTGCTGTCCGAGGGTCTGAACCGCATCGCCGAGCGGATCGGGCTCGAAGAGCCGCAGCGACATATCATTGTCTTCAACCCACTGGCGTTCGACCGCACCGATGTCGTCCGTGCGACCCGCTTTGCCTCCGAGAAGCCTTTCGACCTCATCGATAATGAGACCGGCGACAAGGTCCCGTATCAGATCGTCGAGCTGACCGGCCCGCTGGCTCCCGTGCCTTACGCGCCGCAGCGCTGGGCACGCGGGCAATTCGAGAGGCACGAGCTCTTCGATCTGGTGTTCGTCGCCGAGAACGTCCCGTCGATGGGGTACAAGACCTATCGACTGGCGCCGCGGGAGAATACGCCCACCTTTGAAAGTGGTGTGCACGTGACACCCGACAGCCTGGAGAACCGCTTCTTCAAAATCATTTTCGATCCGCGCAGCGGCGCCATTGCGGGCATTTATGATAAGGACTTGTCGCGTGAGCTGGTGGATCAAAAGGCCACGGAGAGGATGAATCAGCTCGTGGTCAAGCAGGTCCAGACGGCCAAGCAGGAAGGCCCGGCGCCCGCCCAGCTTCGCATCGGGCAAAGGGGCCCGATCTACGGCAGTCTTGTCGCACAGGGTTCCGGCCCGGGGTGCCCGCAGCTTGTTCAGGAGGTCATCCTCTACGACCAGATCAAGCGAATCGACCTGTGCAACCGCGTCCTGAAGGATTCGACGCCGCTGCTGGAGACTTACTTCGCGTTTCCGTTCTGGGTGGACCGGCCCGGCTTTCGGTTCGAGGGCTCCAACTCGGTGATCGAGCCGATCTGGGACCAGTTCCCCGGCTCGAACTCCAACTACTACGCCGTGCAACACTGGGCCAGCGTGTCGAATTCGGACATGGGTATCACCCTCGCGCCGGTCGAGTCGCACCTGCTGGAGTTCGGCGGCCTGTGGCCCTGCTATGTTTCCCAGGCCCACCACGGCGTCACGCCCGCCGACTTCGGACGCGACTTCGTCAAGCCCGGACAGCTCACGAAAGGCCATATGTACGCGTTTGTTCTGGACAGCAACTTCCGCACGAATTTCCAGCCTGTGCAGCAGGATGACATCCTCTTTCGTTACTCATTGACGAGCCACGCGGGGCAACGGCCGAACCGGGAGCGCCGCGATTTCGGCTGGGCCGTTCACAACCCCCTCCTGGCGGTGGTCGTCAACGGCGGCAAACCGGGACCGCTCCCGCCGAAGGCGAGCTTCTGTCAGTTGAGCCAGCCCAATGCTTTTCTGCTGACCATCAAGCGGGCCGAGGACGGGCAGGGGACGGTTGTCCGCCTCATCGAAACCGACGGCAATCAGGCAGACGTCACGGTGACGGTGCCGCACCTGACGATCGAAAAGGCCTGGCGGACAAACTTGGTGGAAGAGAACCAGGCGGAGCTGAGCTGCGCGGAGCACAGCGTCACTGTGCCGGTCAAAGCGTTCGGCATCACCACCCTGCGTTTGCAAACGCGATAAGAAGGGTGCAGGGCTGGTGTGCGATGGAATTTTGTGGCAAGCCGTGCACAGAAAAGGCGGTAAGGGCGAGTGATGATTCGCCGCCACCAATTTCCGGCCAGACGCTCCACTCAGCATGACCAAACGCGCTTGCCCCGCCATGGAACGTAGTCGCGCCCCCCGGAGCGCGGGACCGAAAGTGGTCGTTTTGCGATTGACCTGGGGCCTGGTTATCCGTAAGATTAGGGATGGCCGCGTCAGGTGAGGCCGAATCCTCCACCCCCGACGTGCAGCGGCGCTATGGGCTTTGCCGTACACGTGGTGCGAGTGGTCTGGACGTGAGCAATGGTCAGGATGGGGAGAAGGGGCCCCCGAGCCCAGGTCAACCTCCTGCCGGCAGACATCTTGTGCATTTGCGGGTACCCGCCGGTATCCGAACCATGACATGGGAAAGGTCCTTGATGCGACTGGTCCTTATCGACAGGTCTGATAATCACCGCAGCCGGTTCTATCCGCTGGCGATGAGCCGCCCCATTTGGGAACTGCGCTGCGGCATCACCTCGCTCGGCGAGAAGCTCGAGGCGAAGGTCGGCACGAGGGATGTCGCCTACTTCCTGCCGGATTATATGGCCGAGGCTTACCGTGAACGAACCAAGCGCTCGGTCAATGACACCTCGGTATTGACGGGCGAAGACGTTCTGGTCCTCGATGCCCGCATCAAAGCGGATGGTCTCAACATCCCTGCCGACGACCGGAGCAAGATCGGCCTTGATGAGCAGGGAGAGATCCTCTACGCCTGGATTGCCAAGAATGACCTCAAGAAGTTGCAGAACAGTAGCCTTGAAGCGTTTCTGGCGTCGGCCAAGGCCGCTGTGCCGACCGTGCGCCGCGCGCTACCGACATGGAATTATACGTGGGACCTGATTCTGGCGAATCCGCAGCAAATCACGGCCGATTTCGCCACCGCCGCGCGACAGGGGATAGAGGGGACGATCGAGGAGCCCAGCGCGATTCGCGGCAGCAAAAAGGATGTCTACGTCGCCCCGGGTGTCACGGTCCATCCGATGGTGGTGATCGACGCCGAACACGGCCCGGTCTACATCGACGAGGGCGCGGAGGTTCACCCCTTCACCCGGATTGAAGGCCCGTGTTATATTGGGAAGAAGTCAATTCTGCTCGGGGCCAAGTGCCGGGAAGGCAACTCCATCGGGCCGTACTGCCGGATCGGTGGCGAGGTCGAGGAGTCCATCATTCAGGGCTTCTCGAACAAGTACCACGACGGCTTTCTGGGCCACGCCTACATCGGTGAATGGGTGAACCTTGGAGCCCTCACGACGAACAGCGACCTCAAGAACGACTATTCAACCGTCTCCGTCATGCTCGACGGCAAGCACTCGATTGACACCGGCTCTGCCAAAGTAGGCTCCCTGATCGGCGACCACACCAAAACGTCCATCGGCGTGCTCTTCAACACCGGCTCGGTCGTCGGGGCCATGGCGATAATCATGGCCACGGGCAAGCCGCTGCCGAAATTCATCCCGTCTTTCGCCTGGTTCGTCGAGGGCGTGGTCACGAAAGGCTTCGGCCGGCGAATCCTGTACGAGACCGCGCATACCGCGATGGGCCGCCGCCGACGGCAGTGGACGGCGGCGCAGCAGGCGATGTGGGATACCATTTTCGAGATGACCGCGGGGCCCCGCGATGAGGCCGTTAAGAAAGGCCGAAGGGCCATGAGGAAATAACACTTGGAAAGGGAGGCAAACAGATGGCAACAGTGGAAGAACGTGTCAAGGCGGTGACCGCGCGGGTCCTGGGACTCGATCCCGAGGAGATTCGCCCGGAGCACAGTTTTACGGAGGACCTGGGCGCCGAGAGCGTGCAGTCGATCGAGCTGGTGGCGATGTTCGAAGAGGAGTTCGGCATCGAGATGGATGAAGATGCCGCTTTGTCTGTGACGACCGTCGGCGGTGCCGTGGACTTTATCGCGAACGTGTGCAAAGAGCAGGGCGTGGACGTGGAGAAATGACCACGACTGCGCGGGAAAGGGATCATCAATGGCAATCAGAAGACATCATAACCTGCCTGAAGTGACCAGGCCAAATCTCCTCGAAGAGATTTTTCCGTACGAGCTGCCGCCGCTGATCCGGTTTGACGGTCCGGTGGTCGAATACATCGACGGCAAGCCGGTCGAGTTCGACTTCTCCTCGGTCAGAAACAGGGACATCGTGATCACCGACACGACGTTCCGCGACGGCCAGCAATCGCTGCCGCCCTACACGGTGGACCGGATGGTCCATATCTACGACCTGCTCTCGAAACTGGGCGGGCCGCACGGCGTGATCCGCCAGACCGAATTCTTCCTCTATACGAAGAATGACCGCGAAGCCCTCGACAAATGCCGGGCCCTCGGGCACAAGTACCCCGAGTGCACCGGCTGGATCCGGGCGGTCAAGGGGGATTTTCGGCTCGTCAAGGAAGTCGGCCTCCAAGAGACTGGCATGCTGACAAGCTGCTCCGACTACCACATCTTCCACAAGCTCAAGTTCCGCAGCCACAAGGAGTGCATGGATTCGTATTGCGAGGTGGTCCAGGCCGCGTTCGACGCCGGCGTGCGGCCCCGCTGCCACCTGGAGGACGTGACGCGGGCGGATATCGACCGCTTCGTGCTGCCCTTCGTGGACCGGCTCCTGGAAATGAGCGAGCAGGTGCCCGAGGAGCTTACGGCGAAGGTCCGGCTGTGCGACACGATGGGTTTCGGCATCAGCTATCCCGGCGCCGAGCTGCCCCGTAGCATCCCGAAGCTGATTTACAAGCTGAACAAGGAACTCGGCGTCCCCGGCAGTCGCCTCGAATGGCAC
>CAYFUB010000508.1:0-10366 GCA_964346195.1 uncultured Pirellulales bacterium | reverse complement strand
CGAGTCATGTCCGGCCATTTCCTCGACGTCATCGAGGAAGGCAGCGATGTGCCACTGGAGATGTTCGCCTCAATCGACGAATCCGTCGAGGCCGGCGGCGGGACCACCCGCAAGGTCTGGGTGCCGACATTCGATGACCTGCTCTCCAGGACCAACTTCGTCGGCGACATGCGCGAAATCCTCCAAGTGCTCCAGGAGGCCTATGAACACCCCGTCGATGTGGAATTCACCCTCAATTTCATGGACGACCGGTCCTACAGAATCCACGTGGTCCAATGCCGGCCTCTCCCGGTGAAAAGCACAGAGCGGCCGGAACCATCGGCGGTGACAGTCCCGAAAGACGATACGCTCATCGAAGCCGGCGGCGCCGTGATCGGCCACAGCCGGCGCATCCGCATCGACCGCTTCGTCTATGTCGTTCCATCCGTCTACGGCCGGCTCGGGCTTCAGGACCGGCACGAGGTGGCCCGACTGCTCGGCGAAATCAACCGGTCCGGCGCATCACCCGCGCCCGGCACCACCATGCTCCTGGGACCGGGCCGCTGGGGCACGGCCGACCCCTTCCTCGGCATCCCTGTCACCTTCGCCGAAATCAGCCGGGCCGCCGTTCTGTGCGAGATTGTCGCTATGCACCAGAACCTGGTGCCCGACGTCTCTCTGGGGACGCACTTCCTCAACGAGCTGGTGGAGACGGACATGCTGTACCTCGCCCTGTTCCCGCAGCGAGGTAGCAACTATCTCCGTACGGAATGGTTTGAGGCTGCGCCGAACCGGCTGGCAGAGCTTGTGCCGAAAGCGAAGAAATGGGCGGACGCAGTCAAGGTCATCGAGGCGGGCGGGAACGGCGGTATCTTCCTGGACGCCGATGCCTTCAAGCAGAAGGTCATTTGCTACTTCAAGCGATAGCTAACCCTCGATTTTATCGATGGTTATCTGCAAATACTTCTGGCGGTGGCCGATTCGGCGCTGGCTGTTCTTTCTGCGGCGAAAATGGGTCACGTAAAGTTTCTGGCCCTTGACGACGGATTCCTCGGCCGTGCCGTTGAAGGAGGCGATCACCTTGGCGCCCTCGATGTAGGGCTTGCCGATCCGGCTATCGCCGTCGCCGCCGATGAAGAGAACCTTATCCAACTCGATTGTCTTCGCGTCCGGGGCCACGTCGGTCAGCTCGATCTCCAGCCGGTCGCCCTCGGCTACCTTATATTGCTTGCTGCCTGCTTCAACCACCGCGTACATTGGGAAACTCCCGGTCCAAAACACCGAATCTCGGAAAAACCATTAACATAGAGCCGGCCGCCCTTTTTGTAAAGACTTTTCTACACGTTTTTTGTATCCTGACAGCCGTCATCTCAGGAGTATCTGTATGAAGTTGGCCATGGTGAACGACAGAATCGCCTCTTTTGAGGAGCTTGATCCCGTCCATTTTGACCGCGGGCTCTACTTCGGCGATGGGGTCTACGAGGTCGTGCGCAGCTATAACGGCAGGATTTTCGCCCTGGATGAGCACCTGGCGCGGTTCGCGGCGAGCATGGCGGCCATCCGCATCACGAACGTCGATATCGCCGCAGTCCGCGCGCGGGTGGAACGGGCGTTTGCGGCCGCGGGCTTTGCCAACGCCAAGATCTATTTCCACGTAACGCGCGGCTCGGAACCCCGAAGCCACACGTGGAAGCCGGACCTCCAGCCCAACTTCTTCCTGACCGTCACCGAGTTGCTCGACAACCCCGAGGAGAAGACCCGGGGCATCGCCGTCTGCACGCACCCGGACTGGCGGTGGAAACGATGCGATATCAAAAGCCTCAACCTCCTGCCCAACATCCTGGCCCGCCAGGACGCCGCCGACCGGGGCTGCGACGAAGCGATTCTGGTCGATGAGGCCGGATTCATCACGGAGGGCGCCGGCTCCGCCTTTTTCGCCATCATCAACCGGGTGTTACAGACCGCCCCACTCTCGGCCAACATCCTGCCGTCGATCACGCGTCATTTCGTCGTCAAAGCGGCAATCAACACCGGCCTCGGGGTCGAACAGCGCTGCCTGACCCCTCAGCAGGCCACCGCCGCGGACGAGTTGTTCCTGGCCGTGACGACCAAGGACATCGTCCCTGTCGTCAGGTTTGACAATGCGGTGATAGGCGACGGCACCCCCGGTCCGCTCACGAAAGCGATCACGACCGAGTTCCTCAAGTTCACCGTCTGACCGTCGCCCGCCCGGAAAGACCGGCCGCACGTGATCGCCACAAGAAGATCGGGCTGGCAGCATCGACGCCGCCCCCCCTCTATGCGCTTAATGTGACGTGCATTTCCGGGTGGCATCGTCAAGGGGTCCCCAACGCGATACATCGCGTTGGGGGGCCCCATGCGCAGCTTGGCGATGGTGTTCCTCGGATGCCGTGCAACCATCGCCAAGGCCTGTAGCCTTGACGATACCACCCACTACGCTATCCATGATTGACGCTAAACACGTACTCCGGCTTTGACGATGCCACCCGGAGTCAAGTACGCGTTATGCAGCCCCTTTGAAGAACAGGATCAGCGCCAGCACGCAACCCAACATGATCGCCCCGGGTACCATAAAGAGCCTGCGCCACTGGAATTGCCCTTCCACCCGGTGCCTGTCCATGACAATCCCGGCGAACTGGGTTCCCAGGAACAACCCAACCCCGCTCTGAGCCGTGAAGATGAGTGCCTGCATGGACGCCCCAGCGTCTTGCGGCGCTACGGAGCCGGCAAACATCTGGCCGGCGATGATGAAAAACGCATAAGCCAAACCGTGGAAGGATTGCGCCACGACGATCAGCCACGGCGGTCTGGGCAACACGTAGATGACGTATAGAGTCAGCCAGGACGCTGCCCCGAGGGTCAGCGTCCACTTGAAACCCGCGCTTAGGACCAGGCCGCCCAGCAGAAAGAGCGTGGCAACAGCTTGGACCGCTTGGGCAACCGCCATCGAGGCCGGGACGTTCTTC
This sequence comes from uncultured Pirellulales bacterium, assembly GCA_964346195.1. Lineage (GTDB taxonomy): Bacteria > Planctomycetota > Phycisphaerae > Sedimentisphaerales > Anaerobacaceae > PLanc-01. The sequence goes on along the minus strand of CAYFUB010000508.1, from coordinate 7,400 downwards.
GGGGCGATCCCATTTTCCTGCATGAATTGGGCCGTACCCAGGAAGTAGAACTGCATCATGCCCGCGCCGACCATTGAGATAATGATGAAGACCAGAAAGCTGGGATTCTCCAGCATGGAGAGGGCCTTGCCAATCGAGGTCTCTTCGCCCGACCCACCGCCGGGCGGGGTCGCCGGCAGAAGAAGTCCGGCAACCACAACCATGACAACGGAAAGCACCGCCGCCAGGACCAGACAGTCCCGCCCCTCTTCGCCGGTCCTGAAGACCCAGCGCCAGCCCGTGAGGAAATAGCCGGCCAGCGCCCAGGCAATGGGGGCCCACATGAAGATGTAGGGCGACTTGGCGGCAATATCGATCTTGCTCGCCGCCAAATGATAGAACATCAGCGAATTGACCAGCGGCAGCGTCGCCGCGAAGAACAGGGCATAGACCAGCATGACGACGAAGAGCACATTGAACCTGCGCTGCCAGGCCGCTGCGAACAATAGCAGCGCGCCCACGAGATGGGCGCCGGCCAGAATAAACTCGGTGTTGAGCCACTGGTCCGCCACCTGGCCAGCCACCAGCGGCATGAAGATGCAGCCCAGCGGAATGGTCGCATAGATCCACCCCGTCTGTTTGCCACTGAACTTCAGCGGTCCCAGCAGCCGCGCCGCCAGCACAGGATACCACGCACCCCAGATGGCGTATTCCAGGAACATCATCACGCTGAGTCTGAGGTACAAGCCCCAATCCATCCCAATCATATCACTCATGGCGCTCTCCTTGACCTGGGGAACGTGCTACTTGCCTGCCGCGGCCAGTCGCTCGACAGCCAGCTTGACATCGCCGAAGCGATTGTCGCCGGCCTCCCGCTCGATGGCCATGGCGCCGTCGAAGCCGACCTCTTCGAGAACATCGAGAAATCGTTTGATGCCGACCTCACCGTCGCCCCAGGGGACCTCGGCGCCCCAGGTGCCCGGCTGCTTCGTGCGCAAGGCGTCCTTGACGTGCAGGTGACGAATCCAGGGCGCCAGAACCCGGACGGCCTCAATGGGGTCGCCCTTGTCATAGAGGATCATGTTGGCCGGGTCGAAGTTGACGCCCACGGATTTATGATCGAGTTTTTCCAGGAACTGCCGTAGCTCCGGGGCCGTCTCCTGGCCGGTCTCGAGCAGCAGGATGACACCGTTGTCCGCGGCAATGTTCGCCAGGGCGCGTATGCGGGAGTATATTTTCGCCGCGTATTCCTTGTCGCTCTCGTCGATGAAGCCGGCGTGCATCGACAGGTATTTTACTCCCAGCTTGGCCGTCGTGATGACCGCCCCGAGGAACAGGTTGTGGTTGCGCTGCCAGTGCTCGTCGGGGACCACGCCGCCGGTGACCTTGATGCTGTCGAGCGTCGAGTAGTCCTCCTGCGGGAAGTCGATCATCGTGCTCGTGATCGTCCAGTTCTGGGCCTTGATCGTGTCAAATTGCCCGCCGCTGTCATCCTCCACGGCCGGGCGGATGCCCAGGTGCACGTGCTGCAAGCCAAGCTCCTGCATCGCCTTGGCGACGCCGGGCACATCCGTCCGAAGCGACCAACTGCAAACCCCCACGGGCCAGCTCTTGCATTTCATTTCTAATCTCCCATCTCATAGGAGTTTGAAGTGTGAAGTTTCAAGTTTGAAGCTGGAAGTCTCCCGCCGCGGCCCGACACTTCAAACTTAACACTTCAAACTTCGAACTCTTATCGAATCATGATTCTTTCCCGGCTGTTGATGGACTTCTTCTCGGCCTCGATGATTCGCACCGAGTTGCGCGACTGCTCCAGCGTGATAATCTCCTCCACGTCCTCACCCTGCACGGCCTTCACGAAATGCTCGATCTCATGGAGATAGCCGTCCCCGCCCATGACGTCCGGCGTGAATTCCTTCCCCTCGGCCGGACAGACGCGGAACATCGGCTGACGCGTCAGGTCGTAACAGATGGTCGCTTTTTCGAGCACGAGGTTGAAGCTCATCTCGAACCCGAAGGCCGCCGTCATCCCCCAGCCGCCCTCGGCCACGATCACCTTGTCCTCCCCGAATTCGTATTCCGTGACGATATGGATCAGTTGCCCCTTCGGCCCCCTGGCCCCGTGACTGCACACCGCCCGGGGCAGGCCGAAGAGGTACTGCACGTAGTCCGTGTCGTGGATGTGCAGGTCGAGCGCGACGCCCCCGCTGCGTTTCTCGTCCACGAACCAGTTGTCCACGCTCCAGCCCGGTGGCGCACCGAGCCGCTGAAACATGCCGGCCACGACCTTCCCGTACCTGCCGTTGTCGACGATCTCCTTGGTCTTGGCGTATTCCGGCCAGAAGCGCAGACAGTGGCCGATCTGCAGGACCCTGTCGTTTCGTTCGGCGGCCTCGATCATGCGGTCGCAATCGTCCAGGTTCAACGCCATCGGTTTCTCACACAGCACATGGACCCCGCGCGACAGGGCCTTTTCCGAGTACTCGGCGTGCAGATAGGTGGGCAGCGTCAGTGAAATAGCATCCGGCCTGGCCTTCGCGAGCATCTCCTCGAAGTCGTGGTACACTTCGATGCCCGTGAAATCGATCTCGCCCTCGGCCCCCTTGATGTTGCCCACGGCCCTTTTGGTGTCTTCCTTGATGTTCGGATTTGCATCGCAGATGGCCACGATCTGGGCGTCCTGGAGCATCTTCCAGCGCTGAAAATGCATCCGCCCCATGAATCCAAACCCGGCAATTCCCACTCTTAGCATTCCGGCATACCTCCTTGCCGCGCGCTGCGCGGCTCCCAAACCCCACCTTTCGATGATTCGTGATGTGACCCGTTCTGCCTGATCACGGCCTTGGACCTTGCCACGGTTTTGCCTCCACTATTCCTGCGGGCTGTGATTTTACCAGAGCGCCGTGCGACACAACAACCGATTTCTTGAGCCAGGAAACAAAAAGCTGTCAGGTCTTCCGGGACGCCGGTGCCGCACCGTGGGTCCCATAACGGCCGTCAACGCGGACGCAGCAACCCGCGCACCTGTCTTAGAAGGTGTGTGAGAGGCCAGATCTTCTCCGAGTGGCAACGTCAAGCGGAGCTTGGCGATGGTCTTATGTCTGTTCGGAGGCACCGTCGCCAAGGCCTGCGGCCTTGACATTGGGGTCCCAAACGCGGAATTGTGCGTTTGGGGTGCCCCGCTGCCACCCCTCCACTCACGAGAGTTCGATGGACGGGCTTCTCGCACACCCTCCTACAGAACTCCATCAACAATCAGACGAACAGCGTCGCCATGGGAGAGGAAGGCAGGCACACACGGGCCACCCGGATCGCCAGGCTTGGGACTGCTCGCACAGAGCCTCATGCGCCTGATCCTGACGGCGCCGGACTTGTCACGGGAAGCGCGCCTATGAAAGCCACAAGTGCTGTGTTGCAGACAGTCAGGCCCACTGCTCCAGCCGCCATCGCCACGGCGCTGGCGGCCGTCCTCTCCGTGCTGTGGATCGGCCACAAGAGCATGTGGGTTGATGAGACCTCCAGCATTCTCCGTTCGTACAACTGGTCCGATATGTGGCAGGAACTGCTCCACCATGAAGCCAACATGTGGTCCTACTACATTCTGCTGCACTTCTGGTTGAAGCTGGGTGATGGCGAGGCCTTTGTACGGAGCCTTTCAGCCCTGTTTGCCGTGGCGACCGTTCCCCTCCTTTATCTCCTCGGCCGCCAGCTCTTCGACCGCCGGGTCGGCGCCATCGCTGCCACCCTCCTTGCCGTCAATCCGTTCTTCATCCAATATGCGCAGGAGGCCCGCGGCTACACGCTTGTTGTGTGCCTGGTAACCCTGGCCTCCTATCTCTTTGTTCTCGCCATTGAGCGACGGTCTTTGATATTCTGGGCAGCTTGGGCAGTGTGCACGGCCCTGGGTATCTATACGCACTTCTTCGCGGTTCTCGTATGTCTGGTGCAGCTTCTGTCCCTGCCGGTGCTGGGGCGCCGGAACCTCCCGTGGCGGGACGCCGCTATCGGCCTGGCCCTGCTGGGGCTGTTGCTACTACCCCTTGTTCTCTTTGAGCCGTTGGGCATCGGCCCAATCGGCTGGATCAAGCGCCCGAAGTCATGGCTCGCGATCGCTGGCTTCTATCGGCGCGTCACCGGCAGCTTGCCTCTGTTGACACTCTACGCCCTGTTCGGCGCCGTGGTCACCGTACTGGGAGCACGCAGGTCCGCGCCTGACACTTATCCCCCTGCGCGCTGGCGCCACCTGCATATCGCGGCCTGGGCCGTGCTGCCGGTCCTGATCACCTTCGTCTTCTCGTGGACCGTCAAACCTGTCTTCGACGCCAGGTATCTCATCATCGTCGTGCCGGCCCTGGCCCTGCTGGGCGGCCTGTGCATCGCCAGGCTGCCGCGCGCGTGGTTGCGTTATCTCACTGTCGCGGCGATGCTCTGCCTGTCGGGGCGGTCTCTGTACCGGTACTACACCACCTACGAGAAGGAGAACTGGCGGGACGCCTCCGCCTGGGTCCTGGCACGATCCCAGCCGGGCGACGCCGCGATTTTCCACTCATACGCCGGCCGGAGGGCCTTCCACTACTACCTCAACCAGGCGGGTCCTCACGCACCGCAAGTGGCTCTATTGGATCTGGAGACGCTGGCCCAGAACCGAAACAACCCACGCAGCCAGCTCGACCCCAAACGCCTGGAGAGCGTGCCGGCCCCGTACCGGCGCGTCTGGGCTTTCCTGCGGGGCTCCGATCCCAACGCTCCCGACCGCGTGACGATACTCAAGACCATGGAGGCACACTACCAGTGCGTGTCGAAAAAGGACTTTCACTACGTCGGCATTCGCCTGTTCGAGAAATCCTCCGCGCCGTGATGCAACATCAGAGCGGGAGCGTGCGTATTTCCTGTCAACAAGTGCAGGAGGGGAATCGCCGTAGGGGGGAAGACACGGCATAAACTCAGATGAACCGCAGCGCCGGGCTTGAGACGGCCCGCGCGCGACATCGGAGATTCGCAGACAGCGGCACCTCTCCCCGAGGCGGCGCGCCCGGGGACACGGATGGGGTACCACCTGATGGCACGAACACAAGACACCCCGACGCCGGAGCGGATTCTCGTCGTCATTCCGACTTACAATGAGAAGGAGAATATCGCCCGGCTGATTCCGGAGGTACTGGGCCAGCATCCTCAAATCGAAGTCCTGGTGGTTGACGACAATTCCCCCGACGGAACGGGGCAAGTCGTGAACGAATTGGCGCGTGCGACGTCCCGGGTGCATCTGTTGTCCAGAGTGCAGAAACTAGGCCTGGGCACGGCCTACGTCGCGGGCTTTCAGTTCGCCCTCGACCACGACTATGACCTGGTCGTGGAGATGGACGCCGATTTCTCGCACGCCCCAGGCGAGATCCCCCACTTTCTGCAGGCCATCCAGGATTGTGACCTGGTGATAGGCTCCCGCTACACGACAGGCGGCGCCACTTCCCATTGGCCCTGGCACCGGCGTTGGCTCTCTCGCGGCGCTAATTGCTACGCCCGCTGGCTGACGGGTCTGCCCCTGAACGATGCCACCAGCGGCTACCGCTGTTTCCGTCGCAGGGTTCTCGCGGAAATCGGCCTGGAGCGGGTCGGTGCCAGCGGATTTGTCTTTCAGATCGAGATGGCCTTCCGCGCCTGGAAACTCGGGTTCCGTACGGCAGAGATTCCGATTGTCTTCGCCAATCGCACACGCGGCAAATCCAAGCTCGACAAACGCATCCTGTGGGAAGCCCTGTGGCGACTCGGCAAGCTTCGCCGGCTCAGCAGGGCGGGCCGGCTATGAGAGCGTGGCGAGCCCTTCGTGGCCAACACCACAGCCCGCGGCCTGCTGTGCGACTAACTCTCGTGGCTCCGATGGGCAAGTGTGAGGTTTCGCGTGGTGGGGCGAGCGTGGGTCCCCAATCGCTATACATCGCAACCGGGGTCCCCGTCCTTGCTCGCCTGAAAAGGTCGTGCGGGGACGCACGACCCACAAGAGCCACGAAAGGTAGTCGCGCCCACGGCCCGGAATGTGCCCAAAAATACGTGAGCAAAGCTGATAGGGCTGGTATGATGTCTGGACCGATTTCGGATTGCGGATCGGCGTCGCATGTCGAATCCGCAATCAACAATCCGCCAATCGCCATGTGAAATCGCTGTGCAAGGGACGAGAATGACACCGAAAGAACGAGTGCATGCCATCCTCCAGGGAAGACCCTGTGATCGCCCCGCGGTCACGCCCATCTTCATGTCCTGGGCGGCCCACTTCATTGGGCACACCTACCGGGATTACTATCTCGACGGTGACGTTCTCGCGAAAGCACAACTGGCCGTGGCGCGGGCCTTCAACCTCGATCAGGTCAGCGCCATCAGCGACCCCTGGCGCGAGGCCTCGGCCTATGGCGTGGAATTCGACTATCCGGAAAACGGCGTCGGCAGGCCCCGAAGCATGCTGATTCAGAGTCCCGGCGACATCGCGCGCATCCGGCCCTTTGACATCGAGAACGCGCCCCGCCCCCGTCAGCGGACCGAGAGCGTCAGGAAGATGGCCCTGGCCGTCGGCCGAACGTACAGCGTCCTGGGCTGGGTGGAGGGCCCTCTGGCTGTCTACGCGGACCTGCGCGGCGTCGAGAGCATGTTCCTCGACCTGATCGACCATCCCCAGATGTACGCCGAATCGGCCGAGGTCATCATCGGCAATCAGATCCGATTTGCCCGGGCCCAGGTGGCCGCCGGGGCGGACATGGTCGGCGTAGGTGACTCCGTCGCCAGTTTGATCAGCCCGCAGATGTACGAGCGGTTCGTGCTGCCCTTCGAGAAGAGGCTGTTCGACGCCATCCATGAAGCCGGGGCCGCCGTGAAGCTGCACGTCTGTGGGGACATCAGCCGCAGTATCCATCTCATGGCCCGGACGGGCTGTGACGTAATCGATGTCGACTGGATGGTCCCGTTGGATGAAGCGAGGGCCGCCGTCGGGCCGGGCGTGACGCTGGCGGGCAACTTCGACCCATCCGCCATCCTGCTGCAAGGGACGCCACAGGAGGTCGCCGACACCGCCCGCCGGAACATCGAAACAGGCGGCCAACGGTTCATCCTTCAACCCGGCTGCGAGGTCCCCCCCGGCACCCCCGAAGCGAATATCCGGGCCTTCTGCCCCTGCGAAGGCTGCCTCATCCCCGACCAATTCGGACTTTGACCCCTGCGGTGAGGAGCCAACCGGCCCATGTCTGAGCACACACCTACGCATCCTGAAGGTCAATCCGAGGGCCAGTTCTCGACTACCCACTGGAGCGTGGTGCTGGCGGCGGGCGCCTTCGGCTCGGCGGGCTGCCGCGAGGCGCTGGAGAGACTCTGCCGGACCTACTGGTTTCCCCTGTACACGTATCTGCGTCGCCGGGGCTATGACACGCACCAGGCCGAGG
>CAYFUB010000507.1:0-2180 GCA_964346195.1 uncultured Pirellulales bacterium | reverse complement strand
TGTAGCCGACGATCCCGCCATTGTTCGCCGGGTCGTCCCAGCCGTCGATCCAGGTCTCGTAGATGCGGACGCCTTTGCCTTCCTCGTCCCCGTAGCTTTCAAAGTCGTCGATCACGGCGTACTCAGCCGTGGCAAAGCTCCAGACGTCGCCTTCCCATCGGCCGGGCGTCGCGGCCTCGTTGACCTCATCGACCTTCCAGTAGTAGACCTGTCCGTACTCCATGTCGTCCGGTGCGAAGCGGCTCTCGGTCACAACATTGACCGGCGTCGTGCCGGCCGCTACTACCTGCTCATCCGTACCGAAGGAGACCTCGTGGGTGACCGACTCGCGCCCCGGCCGCCAACGGAGAACGTTGTCCACGGCCACACCGGTGGCGCCGGTCGCCGGCTGAGGCTCTCGGGCCCGGACCGGGACGTACGAGAAGCGCACCTCGCTCAGACCGGTCTGCGGGATAAAGCCACCCCAGTTGGTGTTGATCGTCAGCCGCACAAATTGTGCCTGCACCCCGGCCAGATCCACGGCCATGCCCGTATAGGTAGCTACGCCGGGGGCCCGGGCGATCTCCACCTCGCCCAGCGTGCTCCACTCGGTCCCGTCCAGGGAGTACTCGACCGTGACCTGCCTGGCCCCGAAGCCGACATAGGCCTCCACGTTCTGATTCGAGTTCCACACCGTCATCTCAGCGAGCTTGTAGACCCGGTCGAACGCGAACTGGATCCAGGCCGGCATCGCCGTGCTGAGCCACATGTCCATGTCCACGGACGAGTGCTGGCCGTTGCTCAGGCCCGAGCCGTCGACGGTCTTTTCCGGCCCCATATTGGGAGCGGCGGAACTGGCCGTGGCCGTCACGTTCGCGAGCGGATAGGTGTAAGGCTCGGTCGTGAACGACCACACGTAGCCTTTGAAGATCCGGCTCTCCGGTGGAGCATTGACTTCATCGACCCGCCAGAAATATTGGGTGTCATAATTCAGGAGCGTATCGATCATGTATTCCACTGCTGTTTGTCCCTGGGAACGGAGCGCCGTCCCCGGGTTGGCCCGACTGGCCCCATTGACGTCTTCGAAGGTCTCGCCGAGATAGACGTCGTGGGCGACCGCGAACGGGCCGGGATACCAGCTCAGCAGGGTGTCACGAGGCACGTCCGTAGCGCCGTCGCCCGGCACCGGATCGGTAGCCTGCGCAAGTTCCTCAATGCTCGTCGGCGGAGGTGCTCCCTCACCCATCCAGATCCGATCGAGGTACAGATCCGTGCCATCACCCGCGAGCCAGAAGTGCAGGTCCACGCCGTCATTGAAGGCGGCGGTTCCGCCGTCATCCGGATCCGTGTGGGTGTAATCGAAGGTGAATTTCTGTGGCTCCGTGGTCAACTGGATATTGTCTTGCCGCCAGTAAACATACCACTGCCGAGCGCTGTTCGTGCGGGTCTGCAGCCCCATAGAGATCATCCTCGGGGCGTCGGCCTTGGCCATGAAGCTGATCGTATAGGTGACGCCCTGTTTGAGTACGAGGTTTGACTGGAAAATCTGCAGCGGATCGAACGGCCCGCTCCCGATGTCTACTTTCATCGCGTATCGGCCGGACAGCCCGGCGCCTTCCACGATGGTCACGTCGGTGAAGTTCTCACTTTGCCACAGGTGCCACTGCACGAGGAAACCACCTGTCGTGGGGTCCCCCGGCACATCGAATTCCCAGTTGGGAATCTGGTTCTGGGCGTTGGCCGCCGTGACGGCAAGGCCCAACATTGTGGTGACTACAAGCGCATGGATCCGCGTTCGGTACATGGTCGTCCTCCGTCAAAAGAAAAGACCCTATCCGCGTTGCCGGCTCACGCCGGGCACAGGCACTCTATATCCGCAGGTCTATGCCATTATGCTACAACAGGACCACGCCGTCGGTCAAGCAAAAACCGAGCCACCCGGACCCTCAGGCGCGCTCGCCGTATGGTGGCAGATTCTGGTTTGCCTTTGGCTGCTGTCATTCCGACCGGAGGCCGCAGTGGAGGAATCTGGCCACGCAGGATGACACGCCGGATTCGTGGCCAGATATCTCGACTGCGCTTCGCTTCGCTCGATATGATAGAGCGCAACCTTGGGCGGCCGGCCGATTTCGTTGGTAGTGACGCCGTAAGGCGTTGTCTTCCAGGCACTCACGGACACGCCACGAACTGAAGATATGCCC
>CAYFUB010000506.1:0-7455 GCA_964346195.1 uncultured Pirellulales bacterium | reverse complement strand
CCAATCCGCGTGACGATCCTGAGAAGGGCCGGATGCGCATCATTCCCTATCGGATACGCGATTTCAAAAAGGCAGATGAGCCGATAGAGTTCGTGTGCGATTGGCTTCTCGGGCCGATTATCGACGGTGGCCGTTTGATTCTACCCGGAACTGATCATGTTAGAATCTGTAGCTTGGCCGATATGGTGGACTTTGGTGAATCGCGTGGAGCGGGCGCGGGGAAGCTCCCGAACTGAGCCTTAGCGGGCAAGAAGACGGGATTGCATCTTTGGTCCTGCGGTTGATCGTCGGCGAATGAGTGTTATTTGCGGGAGGCCAGAGAGGCAGGCAAGGTGGAATCGCAAGGGTGTGTCCCGGTGGGTGATGGGAGGATATCGGCTGCGACTGAGGAGAAAAATTCGCTGAGGTTCGGATTTTTGCATCAACATTGGGGAGGCGAAAACCGCCTTCGTGACGCGCGTTGGTATTGATGGGGTGGAGGGGAGGAATGAAGCTATGTCGGACAGCGAGCCCAGGAGGGAACAGGCCCAGGAAGCCGGGTTGACGGCGACCCAGCAGGATTGGATGAGGGTTTATGGGCAGTGCTATGACGAACTGAGAGGTTACTTCGCCCGTCACGTCCGCTGCCCTCACGATGTCGACGACCTGGTGCAGGAGGTCTTCCTCAATCTGCTCGCGCAGGAATGCAATCCGCGCGACGCCCGAGCGTACGTGTACACGGTGGCGCGGCATCGCTTGTGCCGCTACGGGCGACGGGCCAGAAGGAGCAAGCGCCGGGACCGCACGGCGGCGGCCCGTGGCGAGAGGTACGTTGTGGGCGTGAGGCGTTGTGATTGGGAGTTGGACCCGCCGGAGCAACTGTCCCGGCGGGAGACGCTGGCCCTGGTCGGCTCGCTGCTCGATTGCCTGTCTCCCGCCCTGCGCGAGGCCTTGCGCTTGCGGTTCTTTGAGGGTTTGCCGTTTCGCGCGGCGGCGGTCCAGGCCGGTTGTGGACGTGACACCCTGAAAAAGAGACTCACCCGTGCGACCCGCGCGCTCCTGACCTTGTGCACCAGAGCGGGTCTGGCATAGCGGGACCGCCCCAGAAGGGAGGGCCAACGACAGAACCACCCGCTCTTTGACAAGCTCATAAGCTCTAATCTGCGCCATCGGCGAAATCTGCGGATCGTGAAGCATCCCTTTTCACGCTCTTTTATTTCTTTCGGCCTACGTTGATCTGGCTCTTTGCAGTAGGCAAGGTCGGTTTGGTATTCGTCTTCGGTCTTTTTCCGGAAATCCTGTTGACATTATGTCATCGCCCGGGGATAATGACCGGTAGATGCGGATCGTCAAGACCAGCATGTTGCGTGCGTTCTGGGAGGTCCACGGCGAGGCGAAAGCATCGCTTCGCGCGTGGGTACAGCAGACGAAGGCCGCCGAATGGCGCAGCTTCGCTGAAATGCGTAAGACCTTTCCCAGCGCCGACGTGGCAAGGACGGCCAGCGGACGGTCGGTGGCGGTGTTCAATATTGCGCACAACCGGTACCGGCTGATTGCGGCGGTACACTACAACACCCGCATCGTCTACACGCTGATGATTCTGACGCACAAAGAGTACGACGCCAACGCCTGGAAGGAGCAGCTATGAGAACCAGGACTTTGACACACGACGATATTCCGGAGAGCTACGCGGAACTGGTGGAGCTATTCATGGTGCGGCCGCTGCACGACGAGGTGGATTACCGCAACGCTCTGGCCGTGCTGGATGCGATGGCGGGTTTTGAGATGAACCCTGATCAGGAGGACTACTTCGAGGCTGTCGCGACCTTCGTGGAGAAGTACGAGGCCGAGCATCACGCTATCAACGATCCCAGCCTGACGGTGGTGGAGTTGCTTCGACACCTTTTGGAAGAACACGGCATGAGCGAGTCGGACCTGGGGCGGCTGTTGGGAGATCGCGGCCTGGGCCACCGTATCCTGACGGGCGAGCGTGAATTGAGCAAGACGCACATCCGCATCCTGGCCGAGCATTTCGCCCTGAATCCCGCCGCACTCCTCAGATAGCTCTATCACATCCCGCATAGCTGCCCGTCTCGCCGGAAATAGCCACGGATCCCCGCTGGTAGGAAGGCAAAAGAAAGACCGCGCACCGCCTCTATGGCCGGCTGGTTGCCAGCTTCGAGCCCGAAGGCGGCTTCGCCTGCCTCCTCGAGAACAACCGCTATCTGGCCGCCCTGTGGCACTGCGGCGACCGGACCCTCGCGGTCTTCTTCGGCGACGGCCGCGCCCCCTTGAGCGGCATGGCTCTGGCCATCCTGGCCGGCCTCTTCGTAGGTCGTGCGTCCTCGCACGACGTCCGAAGGCGAGCGCGGATGCTCGCCCTACGGTGGCGAGGGCGTCCCGCCCTCGAATCGCGGGCAGAGCCTGCCCTGAGCTTGCCGAAGGGATGCCCGCGCCACCAGGAACAAGGGCAAGATGCCCTCGCCACGATACTGCCCCTGTGGCGTCGCGTGGTCCTGACCAGCCTGGCCGCGTCGATCCTGATCACCAGCGTCCCGACCGATGTCTACGCCGGCACGCCGGACTACGACCCGGTCTTCTACTACTACCATCCGGACCATCTGGGCTCCTCCCAGCTCATGACCGACCGCGACGGCGACGTCGTGCAGCACTACGGCTATTCCCCCTTCGGCCGGGAGAACTACCGCAACAACACCTACGCCTTCAGCGTCTCGCACCGCTACACCGGCCAGCAGCTCGACGAAGAGACCGGCCTGTACTACTACGGCGCCCGCTACTACGACCCCGAACTCGCCCGCTTCATCCAGGCGGATTCGACGGTCCCCGACCCCGAGTTCTCCCAAGCCTACAACCGTTACGCCTACGTCTACAACAACCCGCTGAAATTCAGCGATCCAACGGGACAAAACCCGTTCCTGATTGCGTGGGGAATCATAGAAGCCGTACTCGCAACCGAAGTCACTGTGCTTGGAGTGACGATGGCTGCGTGGCAAGTGGGTCTTATCGCTGGCACAGTCAATGCAGTCATCGCGGGAGTCACCGGTGGCGATCCGCTGACCGCCTTCGCGGCGGGCTTTGTTGGCGGGGTATTCGCGGCCAATTGGGGCATCGTCGGTTCAATCGCTGCTGGTGCTCTCGGATCAGCAATTCAAGGTGGCGATCCGCTGATGGGCGCGATGACGGCTGGCGTATCCGCCGGAGTAGCGGCCGTCTGTCAGCAGACTCCTCTCGCTTCGGTCTTTGATGGAATCGAAGACGAATTCCTGAAAGGACTAATCGTCTCAACGACGAGTGGAGCGCTCGCGGGAGGTGTAACGGCGGAGATGTTTGGAGGGGACTTTGGCCAAGGCGCCGCCCACGGCGCAGCAAGTGCCGCGGCGGGGTACGCTATCACGGTGGAGTTGACGAGCTTCTTGGGAGACCTTATCGCAGGTGCTGGTAAAGCTGCTCGCGTGACCTACAAGACCGTGGATGCGAAAGGCACAGTGCGCAAGTATCATGAGAAGTGGGCAGGCGACATGGACCACAATGATTTTGAGCTCATGCTGGACAAAGTGATTGCCGCGGGTGAAAGAATCACGTATTTTGAATACGTGGGACACGGCCTCGAAGGTGATTTGTTTTGGGGCGACGACGCGTTATTGCAGTCTCACCACATTACAGGTGATGGATATCCTTTTATGGCATATCGAAGTAGGATACTAGCGGCATTCTCGCCGGAAGCGACGATTGAACTTGAGGCTTGCCAATCCGCATATGGATCGTCGAATGTGGCTCGTTCATTCAAGGCGGTGTTGCCAAGGTCGTTTGTCACAGGCTACACAGGGAAACTGAAAGCTACTTGGCTGCCTTTCATCGGCTGGGAAGGCATCAGCTGGACGGGCAGAGTGGTTATGTATACACCGGAAATGAGAGTAACGGAGTAGCCATAATATGACGTGGTACAAAATCCGCCCCATGGTGTTAATTGCCTTGCTTGCATTGTTCGCTGGTGGAATTGCCCTGTGGCTTGCGGAAGTCCCAGACTATTGGAAGAAAGTCCATTGGACAGAATTCAGTCTGCGCCTTGCCAGGCTCAATGTAAGCAGCTTCAGGGAAATCACAGGCAGATTCCCCGACTCCCTTGCTGAGATCAATCAATATGCCAGCCAACATCCGGATTCCGGCTTGCGCGAAAGACCTTTTGGAGAATATATCACGGAGACAGATGGAAACCGTGAGGAGCACGCGATTCTGACCGGGGAAGGCGGTCTGCATTACGACAAGGAGACCGGCGTGGTGAAGGTGAATTTGACAGAACCTCTTGGCCACTACTTGCCTCTGTATTGGGGCAGTAAGAGACGACAGATTCCTGCTGAGTGGTAGGCAGCAACAGAGGGGAAGGAAGCGCCGTCAGCCCGCGAATTAAGCCTTGACGGGAAGAAGACGGGATTGCATCTTTGGTCCTGCGGTTGATCGTGGGCGAATGATTGTCATTTGCGGGAGGACAGAGAAGCAGGCAAGGTGGAATCGCAAGGGTGTGTCTGGGTGGGTGATGGGAGGATATCGGCTGCGGCTGTGAAGAAAATTCGCTGAGGTTCGGATTCTTGCATCAACATTGAGGAGGCGAAAACCGCCTTCATAATAAATTGGGCCCTAGAGGGCCACATGGACCGGTGGAGGCGACCATAGCAACGGAATCGGATGATGAGGGATGATGCCATGCCTTAAGGGGCGCACTACGGCGGCGGGGAAAGAGGCCGGGGAGGCGGGGCGGATGGTTGAGTACGGCAAAAGGGTCGCCTTGATGGCGGAAACTATGCCATCGGGCGCTCACCGCCGCAGGGGCAGGCGGCAAGAGAAGAGTCCGCCGAAATGAGGACGGCGGCCCCGGAAATCCGCTCTGTCACAATTCCCAACGTGACCGCTTCGTCCTACTTCCATCGAAGTTGTTTCAATTCTTCTTCGGTGCGGATGAACTTCACGGTGCCGTCGTTGAGCAGGACCAAGCCGCCCTTGGGGTCGTGATTATCGAAGGTAAACAACTTCGGTCCGGCGCGGCGGTTCCAGCCTACCTTTGTTTCGAAGAGGAGTACCATATCGGCGGGCGAATCGTATGTGCACTCTGGGTTCATGGCATAATGGCACTTGCCTTTCGGCCCGTTCGGGCAGGTGAAGGGCACAAGAATCCCCTTTCCGAAACCCGAGTAGGCCAACACTATCGCGTCACACCACTTCCGCGCTCCCGGGTAGGCTTTCTGCACGTCACCCGCAGAACCGCCCGCGGCGGCAGCCTTGACTCGATGATACAAACGCAAACGGTACCATAAATTTCGCAGGTTGGCCGCACATTGAACCCGCAGGTCCAAGGACCGTATCGCCGGTGTTACCCTGGTCAGACTCCGAAGTCTCTCAGGATACTCGTATTGGAAAACCTGTCCGCGCGAGGTCAGGATTTTTGACCCATTGTATACCTTGAGCGACATCAGACGTTCATCGTGGCTGTAGCATGTTAGCTCGGCCACACCGTGCTCCCAAACAAAAGAGTCACGCAGGCCCTTCTGGACCTCTGCCGCGAACGCTCCTAAAAGCTCTTGGTCCTCGACAGCGAGCGTGTCGAGGGATTGCAGGTACTGTCTCTCGGCCGCACTGAGGAGGCTCTGCTCTTCCCGGTAGGGGAAAAAGAACTCCAGAGTCGGGGTTACGAACTTCATCTCGATTCGCGTGCAGGTGGTCAGGTCCGGCCGCAAGACTTTTCTGTCTTGCTCCAGATAGGGGATACGTACGCCGTCGGCGGTCAACCGCAATACACGTTCGCCTTTGAAGGTCTGCCACGTATAGGGGACCGAGAGCCATTCGCTCTTGCTCGCGCGACCTTCATTGTTCATGCCCAAAAAACGCTGCATCTTTGAGCCCCAATGAACGGCTGGGTCGTACTGCTCCAATGGAAGGTTGGGCGGATACGTCTTGGGAGCCATTTGCGCTTCATGGAGCAAATCGAGAATTATCCCGAGCAAGTCCCCCTCATAATACCCGATCTCCAGCACGACGCGCGTTGCATACGCCAGTGGGCGTTCGTCTCGGTACTCGGAGACCACCCTTTCAGGCTGTATGGGCAGGCTGAAGGAGACCAACTCCGTTCGGGTCTCGCCTCTGCGCAGCCGAATGTATCGGCCCGAGGGCTGGGCGCCGGGGAAGCGCTCCGCCGGGAGACTAAGGCGTCTCTGTATGAGGAAGGTCTCATTGTCCTGAGCCAAGTGAGCCTCACAGCAATGGATCTCCAGATTGCCGCAGACCCACACGTCGCGTGCGGAACTGTTTCGGATCTGATAGCGCCATTCAAAGGTGTCGGCGCTAACCCTCGGCTCGCCCAGTGCCACAATTGCAGGGCCGCTGTCATCCCGTTCATTACTCATGGACGCAATCTGCGTTTCACTTTCGACAGCAGGCGTCATCCAGGCAAACAGAACCAAGGCAATGACAACATATTTCCGCTTGCTCAATTTCCCCATCCCTTTACGGATAAGCCGGCCACTTTGGTTCATTATTCCAAGCCTCCTCAATAGTAGTGCCAAGATCAGTGTGCCACTTCTCATAACCGGGTCTCGGCCATTGATTCTTACTCTCGCTGGTGTCGGAATCCAAGTAAAAGAGATTCTTGCGAATATAGTTCTCCTGCCTCATTGCAAATTCCTCGAAGAAGGGTCGCAGGGAATCGGTGTTGGGGTACCCGATACAATCTTGGTATGCGTGCGCCAGTTCGTGATTTAACATAGCCAAAGGATGAACCTTGTACCAATTTTCGTTCCCATCATATATCTGCTTAAGGTCCGGGTTCCATAGTACTCGATTGTCGCTGTAAGAGTACTCTTCAAAAGCGTCTTTGTGCGAGATAGTCAGTTTCACCCTCCAGCCGCTGGTATTCCCCTCTACGTGCTGCATCATCCACCCCGTACCAGAGCTATCAAGACCCATACAAGCCAGGAGTCTTATGAACCACCATTTTTGGTTGCCCCGGGGATCCGGATCATCAGTTGGCTGCTGAAACCAGCCAGCCATCTTCCAGCCAATTTGTCGTTGCATCCAATCGGCCCGTGGCGGCTTCACCCCCCCTCTGATCTTGCCATCCATCCAATCGAGCCATTCATCTATACCCCTGCCTGTGGGATCCTCCCACGTATGCTCGGTGCTACCGTCGAACCACCAAAACACCAGTTTGCCCCCCCTGTTCTCAAATCTATAGAATGGGTCTGTGCCCGATGGATCGCCGCGATTCATCGCGTTGTTCCCGCAATATGCATACCAGTTCATGCCAGCCCTGTAGCCGATGGGGTCGGTTTGGAGGAAGCGGCCGATCTCGGGGTGGTAGTAGCGGGCGCGGTAGTAGTAGAGGCCCGTGTCGGCGTCGAACTCGCGGCCGGTGAACAGGAAGCGGTTGGGATGGTTCGGGTCGCTGGCGGCCACCTGGCCGTAGAC
>CAYFUB010000505.1:0-10128 GCA_964346195.1 uncultured Pirellulales bacterium | reverse complement strand
CTGTCCTCCTTTCGTGGCAGGAAGCCGGTCTTCCTGATCTTCAGCAGTTATACCTGACCGCCCTTTCGGTCCCGTGCCGGGGCCATTGAGAGCCTGTATACGTCGTACAAGGACAGGGCCGAATTCTTCCTGGTGTACATCTCGGAGGCCCACCCGAACCTCTTGAAGGATGATGGGTCGGGCGGTCCGGCCACAGTGCCAAGGACCATCGAAGAGCGGGCAATCCTGGCCACGCGGTGCGTTGCCGAGATGAAGTTGTCGCTGCCCGTGGTGCTCGATTCGATAGACGGCGTCGCCGAAAAGGCCTACGAGGGTCGCCCCGTCCGCGTCTGCATCGTGGGTCGTGACGGCAAACTGGCATACGACAGCGGCCGCGGACCTCGAAACCTCGACATAGAGGAAGCACAGAAAGCCCTGAAGCGAATCCTCGCGGTCGATCAACCCGAACAACCCGAGCCTGCCCCTCCAGACACACCCCGTCCCTGAGAGCCTCTGACAGAATGAACATACGCCCGGGGACCGCTCCGGCGGCCCCGATCGGCGCGGGTTTGTCACCCCTGCACGGGCAGGGGTCCAGCCGACTCGCGAACGGTGAATGTGCCCATGCTTGGGCACAAGCTCATGTGCAAGGCGGCTGGCTTCCCGCCTGCGGGAATGACAGAGTCGTGGCAGCCGGCTCCGCTTTCACAGGAGCAACGACTGAGTGCCCGGGCAATACTCATTCTGTATAGGGGCCCTAAGCGATGCGATGCCGGCCATGACCGAGGACTTTGTGCCTCCGGGTGGCAGCGTCAAGCGCAGCTTGGCGATGGCGTCTCTATCCGACCCAGCACCATCGGCGCGCTCCGCAGGCTCCGCGTGCCGGTACCACCCGTCTGGCCCCAGAGACCTTCAGTCGCAATGCCTATCATAGCTTCTACCGATAGCGGGCCACGACCTCCTGGCGGCCCTTGACAGTGCCCGGCAGGATGATCCACTCCTTTTCCCGGTTAAACTCTTCGTACGGCCGTCCGTTCAAAAGGACACTTTGGAGAGGCTTGCTCTGCGGATGGCGGATGCGAAGATAAATGGCCCGGGCCTGGTTGCGCGCGGGTGGATCGAAGACAACCATGATTTTCCCGTCGGCCGCATGCGACTCGCACTGCATGGAAAGCGGGCCGAAGCGCGACGCTGCTCGTTGAATCCCAATTTTGGTTCCATCCGTGAGCCAGTAGCGTGGGATGGCCTGCCCAAGGTAGAGGTCGTCGCCCCGCTCGTTCACGAACATCAGTCGCAGCCAGTACGTGGACTGGGCCTCGTCGGAGGTCTTGAAGTGGTCACCTGCGGGGTAACCCAACTCGGGCAGGGAGTGCTCGTTGCACATGCGTATCTCGGGATAGAATGCGGATGCGAAACTGTTGAAATACGCCCGGACGTAATGCTTGATATCGTCGCGCCACAGGTACGGCAGCGGACCGTCGAGCAGGTTCGCCTGCATGGAGAACCCGCCGCGCGAGAACCAGAAGGCATCGTAAGCGGGTATCGCGTAGCCGTAACGGTCCGAGATGTAGAGGTTGTCTTCGTAGTCCTTGAGAATCCACTTCGTCTCGGGTGCCTCCGGGGCCAGTAGGCCGTAGGCGGGCAGGAACAAGGAGCCCTCCAGCGTTTCCCGCAGCCAGCCGTGGGCCCGGCCCCGCTCGTAGAGGCGCGAGGGGATCTTCGGAACGTAGGTCCCGTCCCGCAACCGCACTACCGGGCAGAGAATCCGCGCTTCCGTGATGCCGCGCATGAAGTCGTCATAATAGGCGCGGGCCTTTTGTTGCAGGCGCTTGCCCTCGGGATGACCGGAATCGGCCAGGGCATCGGCCAACGCGCGAAGACCCCATACCGTGGCGCTGTTGGTCGCGAGCCAGTACCAGTAGTCCGTCACGTCCTCCAGCGAGCCCGTCGGCAGCCAGCCGTACTCCAGCGGTTTGCTCCCATCCGCGTTGGCAGCCATCGTCGCCTGCCGCTCTCGAATGACCCATTCGCAGGCCCTGACCAAACCCGGGGCCACCCGGCCCATCCACTCGCGGTCACGGGTGAGCCACCAGTGCTGGGCCATGCCCCACATGACGTAGCCGTGACTCTTGTTGTAGCCGCCCGTCTCGTGGCCGCCGGCCCCATAAAACTGGCCTTCGGCGCTCGTGAAGTTGCCCGGCATGGAGACCGTGCCCTGATAGTGCAGGAAGGCGTCGTAGTTCTGCCGGGCCTGCTTATGGTAGCCCCGCCGGTCCAGGTCGCTGATCATCATCACCGACTCGTTCGGGTAAACGCCATAGTGGAACGTGCCGACATGTGCGTGGAGATAGTCGGTATCGAGCTCCTTGAAGCAGTTGACCAGGAGATGCCGCAGGTGGGACTTGTAGAAGTCATTGAGCCACGGCTCGGGGGTCTCAATCTGCGTGCCCTGGGCCGTCAGGTCACGCCAAAAGGAACAGACGCGGTCTACCTCCGTGTCAAAATTCAGGACCCTGACCTGTTCGATCTCATCATCGGCTTGCAGCGTGACGGAGGGAATCGCTATATGAAGGAGCCTGTTCTGGCCCGGTTTCAGGTCGGCGGTCCACGTCACGACCTGGTCCCGCTGCGCGAGCCCCCCCTGCCCGTCCGGGCTCACAAGGAATCGCAAACGCTCGCCCGCGTCGCTGACGGCCAGGACACGTTCTCCTTGGAGGGCAAGCTTCTCGTTGCGGCCGGCATTCGAGCCGAATCGTATCGCGGCCGCACCCTCCTGCGAACCGGATACGTTGGCTACCCGGACCTGCATGAGCAGGACGGTGGGCGTATCCAGTCCGACTCCGTTCAGGTCGGCCACGGCGGCCGTCAGCACGGTCATCTGCTCGTAATAGATGGGGCCATCCTGCCACCACGTGCGCAGCACGGGCAGGTAGCCGTCCCGCAGCTCCCGTCCACCGCGCAGTTCCGCACGGGGAAAACCGCAGGAAATCCGCAACCGCTCACCGTCCCAGAGCTTGCGGTCGCTATCGCGCGGGCTTCGCTGGACGTTGAACCAACGTCCGACCGAAGTCACCTCGATCTCGCCGTTCGGATGCTGGCGCATCGTATTGCGATCGCCCGGCAGGCCGTGCACGAACCATAACGGACGCTTCAGGGGCATGTCGTTCCAGGCACGAGACAGCGTCTGCTCGTCACCGGCGGCAACACGGTCGTAGACCGTTCGGCCGCTGTACTCCCGTCGCAGCGCCTCCCGGTAGGCGTCAAGAGAGATGTCATCATCGGCGTTCGTCACGAGCACGCGCAGATCATCCACCAGGATGCGGTCGCCCTGTGCGACCTCATCGGCCGCAAAGGAAAACGGCCTCGTATTCGAGCGTACTGTAACAATCGTCCGATCGTAGCGACCGTCGATCGGATCGCCCGCGGTGATGAGGTCGGCCTCGATATTGCCGGTCCCGGCCTCATTCAAGAGCCAGGCGAGATCGGGTTTGACCGTAACAGAACCGCCTCCCCCAGGCCGAACTGCCGTGACACGGCCGTTGTAGACCTCCAGCCGGCCGGATTCCCGCGTGCCTGCTGTGAAGGCCTTCTCCTGCGGCGCACCGAACTGAATCCGCACGCCAAGAGGTTTGCAGACCGATTCGCTGAAGACTCGCAGACGCAACGGCGCGGACAGTTGCTTCTCGGAGACAACACGGATGGCAAGCGTCTTGCGGTACATGACCCCTTCACCGCTGAATCTGGGAATCTCCTCAGAGGAAGTCGCGACGAAGGTGAACTCGTATCCATTGGCAAGCTGCTTGACCTGTCCCTTCGCGGTGACCCACCGGCCGTTCGTCCAGTCGTCCATGGCGTCCCAGCCGACGCCGCCGGCGCCGCGCTCGACCAGCAGCGGGTCGGCCTTACCATCCCAGACCCTGTGCCAGTATTGCAGCCGGATCTGCGACGACACCGGCAAGGCCTGCTTGCGGTCGAACTCAACAACGACGCGCCGGACCTTGCGCGGCTCGGCCCAGCGGAGGCTGTGGGCCGTGCCGTTATCTTCGGTGGTCCGAACGCCGAACGGCGCGATATCGAACGGGGCGCCGGGAGCATACTCCGGCATCGGCGCACCGGCGTTGACTTCCGCGTGAATCAAGAGCACAAACAAGGACGCATGTACGAGAACGCTTTTCATTTGCCTGACCCTTTCTCGATGTCGTTGCCGATCCTGCTTTGACGGGATGACCGGTACCATACTACCGATTTATGTCACCTTATCAAGGCCGCAAGCAGCCAGGGCAATTGCACGTGGGCATGCCATATCCTATGATAGAGCGGTGCGTGGTACGCACCCTACGAATGACGCATGGCCTGTGCCATGTAGGGTGCGTACCACGCACCGTCTTCATCTTGCGAACCTTGCGGCTCTCTGCTACCTTATGGCGCAAGGATTTGCCAAGGAGGTAACGCTATGGCTGACAGATTCATCAGTTCCCGGTTGATTGTCGCCCTGCTGCTGTGCATCACAGTCGTTTCAAGCCATGGAAATGTATCCGACTGCCGTGCATCTACCGGCAAGAGAAAGATCGTTTTCGTGCCCGGCCGCCAGAGCCACGGGTGGAGCGGCCACGCCTACACCGCCGACTGCAAGCTGCTGGCCCGCATCCTCAATGAGAACGTGCCGGCGGTGCAGGCAATCGTGATCGAGGGTGGCTGGCCCAGCGATTTGCGCACATTCGAAGGGGCCGCCGCCATCGTCATCGCCTGCGACGGTAATGGCCTGCTCGGCCGGGAGTCCAACTGGAAGGCCCTGGACGACTTTGCCAAGAGGGGCGTGGGGATCGGCTTCTTGCACTACGCTCTGGACCCGGGAAAGGAATACGGAAAGTACCTGCTCGACTGGATCGGCGGTTATTACGAACAACACTGGTCGGTCAACCCGTCGTGGCGGGCCGAGTTCAAAAGCCTGCCGGAGCATCCGATCACGCGGGGCGTCAAACCGTTCACCGTCCGCGATGAATGGTACTATCACATGCGGTTTCGCGAGGGGATGGCCGGCGTGACGCCCATCCTGTCGGTCGTGCCGCCCGAGAACACACGCAAAGGCCCGGACGGCCCGCATAGTGGCAACCCCCATGTCCGCGCGCGGGTCGGCATGCCTGAGCACGTCGCGTGGGCCTACGAGCGGCCGGAGGGCAGCCGGGGCTTCGGCTGCACCGGCGGCCACACGCATTGGGTCTATGCCCAGGACGACTTCCGCAAGCTGATGCTCAACGCTCTGTGCTGGATAGCGAAAGTCGAAGTCCCGCCGGAAGGCGTACCCACCAGAACGCCGACCCCGGAGGAAATGGAGGCCAACCTCCAGGGCGAGCCCCCGCAGGATTGGTCCCCCGACCGGACCAGAGAGATCATTGACCAGATGAATCGGTGACAGTCTCGCCGGGCCTGGGAATCTGTCCGGCGCGTGCAGATATTTGTGAATACTCCTGATATTATTGCTTGACAGATGCCGTGAAACCTCATATGGATGTTCAGAGTTTCAGGATTGACCGGGCGGATTCCGTAGCGTATTCGGATGTTCCCTGTCGCAATTAGTGTAAGGAGACCAGGCGTTATGGCAGCGAAAAAGACGGCAGAGAAAGTGCCTGCAAAGCCAATGACCAAGAGTGAGATCGTGTCGGGAATCGCCGACGCGACCGAACTGACGAAGAAGCAGGTGAACTCGGTGTTCGAGGCGATGGCCGGCCAGATCAAGAGAAGCCTCAGCAGCCGCGGTCCCGGCGCCTACACGGTCCCCGGCCTGATGAAGCTGGTCGTGGTGCGCAAGCCTGCCACCAAGGAGCGCAAAGGGATCAACCCCTTCACCGGCGAGGAGACCGTGTTCAAGGCCAAGCCGGCGCGGAATGTCGTGAAGATTCGACCGTTGCGGAACCTGAAAGAGATGGTCTGACCTTCCGGGTTTTCGATGACTTGCACGGGCCCATGTGGCTCGTCCACCACGTGGGCCCATCTTTCTGCTGCTGGCCGACCAGGAAGAGGGTCTGCTGAGGAGCGGCAAGCCGGCACTGTCCTCTGAGACGGACGGTGTCTCTCTACGAGCCGGTCACACGGTTTCTGAAATACGACATCGGGTCACCGTCAGCTCTCGGCCACGGCGTCCAGGGGCTCGAACTGTGTCCCGAGCACGATACGGCTCTCGACACCGAGCCATCGGTCCAGCACGGTGGCGTAGACCCGGCGAAAGTCCGTGTGGGATTTCAGGGCGCCGCCCTCCAAGTCACTGAGACTGGGGTGTGGCCCGACAAGCCCGCCTTTGGCCCGGCCCCCGACCAGGAACACGGGCGCTGCTGCACCATGGTCCGTACCGCGGCGGCCGTTCTCTTTGACAGTCCGTCCGAATTCGGAGAAGGTCATCAGGAGAACTCGGTCCAGCGTCCGGTCGCGCTCCAGGTCGCCGACGAAAGCCGCCACCGACTCCGCCAGTTGGTGCAGCAGGGCACAATGGTTGCCAAGCTGGTTGGCATGATTGTCAAATCCGCCGATGCCGCCGCCGCCCAACTCGGCGAAGAAAATGCGGACGCCGACATCGGCCCGAATAAGCTGAGCAATCGTACGAAGGTCCCGCGCCAACCCGAATGAAGGGTATTCCGCCGTGCCGGACGTCGACGAGCTCAGCCGAGTCACGGCGGATTCGGCCGCCGTTCGGATTCGCTCGCTCCTGGCACGGGCGTCACGCACGCTGTCACGCAGGAACTCCAGCAGCACATTATCAGTCCGCGCCGAGGTCTGTTCGGCGGCGCGGACACTGTGACTGCGGCTCTCGCGAGAGTGGATGATCAAATCCTGTATCGAGCGAACACAGGGTACGATTGCTCTCTCGGCGTTCACACCAAAGGGCCGGGCAATGGGCCCGACGAATACGGTGGTGACATCCGTTCCCTCAGGGCTCCGGAGACGATCCGCCACCCGTCCCAGCCAGCCCGTCTGACGGAGCCTCCCAATACGTGATTGCGCCTCTGGGACCACCGGCCCGGGCCGGTCCGGGTTCGCGGTGTGCCATGCCCGCATCGCGCGATCGTGGTCCCGGTCGGAGTTCGCATAACCCACGCCCTGAACGATGCCCAGGCGCCCCTGCCGGTACAGCCGCGCGAACGCTTCCATCCTGGGATGAAAGGCCAACTGCGAATCGATCTTGTGCAACTGGTCCGCGGGCAGACGCAGGGTGGTCCGGCTTCGCCCATACTCATCGTCTGCATACGGAACCAAGGTATTCAAGCCGTCGTTGCCGCCAGTGAGTTGCACGACCACGAGGACTGTGTCGCGGCCGCTGTCGCGCGACGGGGCAGCCCTGGCAGGGCCGACCAGGATGTTCGATGCCGTCGGGTCAAGGGACACCAGCGCCGAAGTCCCCAGGGCCGTTCGCAGGAAATCACGGCGCGTCTGTGACATGATGTCTGCTCCTGTGTCTAAGCCAGATAGAATTCCGGCAGGGTCGTCACCGTATGTGCCAGACCGCGCAGGACGGTGCGCCGAGTGTCCTTGCCGTTCTCCGCGGACGCCCGTGCATCGGAAAACAAAGCCTTCCGTACGCCGGGGTCAAGATCGCCCTGCAGAAATAGATCGATCAGGAACTGAGCGGCCGATTCAGTGGTCTGGCAGCCGTGTTTCTGGGCGACCACCCAGGGGTCCAGCGCATCGCCGTAGGGCTCCTCGCCTCCCAGAAGCGCCAGGGAGAGGTTGCAGCGCTTCACGACTGTGGCAGCGTTGATCCAGTAGCGCCCGCCCGGCCAGCCTTCTACGGTGGGCGGACGGCACAAATCCTGACCGAGGTCGGCAACGTCCTGAACCAGATGTGTGGTAGAGACCACCCCCTCCAAGGCTTTCACGATGCCGACCGCGAACTCAACCGGGCCTTTGATCCTTCGTCGGTACGACAGTTGCGAGAAGAACGCGTTGGATCGCAGCATCCTTTCGACCAGTTTCGACACGCTGTAGTCCCTGGCGAGCGACTCTGCCAACGGTGCGAGCAGGGCCGCACCGGGCTCCTGTGTCTCGCTGATCAGACAACGATACAACTCGCGCACCAGCGTCCGCGCGGTCACAGGCTGTGCGAGCACGATTCGGATGACGTCGTCAGCCGAGAACTCGCCGCTACAGCCCAGAATATGTTTGACGCCCTCGTCATGCTCCCGCGCGAGGTAGCGAAGCTTCCCTCTCAATACGAACCAGCCTGTGAAGGCCCGGGCTGCTTCCCGGACGTCGCGTTCTGTGAATTCCCCGGGGCTCAGTGTGAAGGTCTCCATGAGGGGGCGGACAAAACTCTCATTGGGAGCGGCCCTGGGATTCGCATCGGCGCCGAGCCAGGTGAGCAGAGCTGCGTCACGAGACATTGTCTGCAGCAGGGACGCGAAAGAACTCAGGGCATAACGGCGCAGAAGATGGACATGTTCCTGCATCAGGCGGGGATTCTTCACCGCCGCCGCGTTTGTGGCGAAGTAGCCGTGCCAGAAGAGGGTCATCTTCTCCAGCAGCGGCTGCGGGGTGTCCATCATCCGCCGTAGCCACCAGGCGCGCAGTCCGTCAACCGAGCCGCCCGCGACGTCCTCATGTCCGTCATAAGTGCGATTGAAGGCTTCCACGTCCGCCCGCGGCTCAAGCAGTCTGTCTATGGTTCGTTGCGGCCCATCGGCGAGTGCCTGCTGGAGTTGCTTCCAGTCGGCCCCGAATGCCGCCCGCCGGTACAGGTGTGCGGCCAGCGCGAGATTCCAGGGCCGTCGGGTGTCCGGCTCGTACGCCGCCCACGCCCAACCGGGATCGCGCAACTCCTCGGCAGTGGCCAGGCCGATGGGCTCCGGCGGGTGCAAGGTACGTGATTCCCTCGGTTGTACAACCATTTGCGACCGCCTTTCGGTACTAAAGAACCCAAACGAAGAAGCCTAAGAGTCACCCGTTGCTCGTCGCATCTGAGAAAGCGCGTCCGGCCGCCGCGACTCTGTCATTCCTGTGCAGGCAGGAATCCAGACACCGTGCATAGGGCATGGTCCCCGCGCATCAGCACATTCGCTTTTCGCGGGTCGGCTGGACCCCTGCCTGCGCAGGGGTGACAGACCTGCGCTGAACCCGGCAACCGCGTCAATCTCTGGACGTTCGGTCATTCTGTTCGAGGCTCCACTGCTGGGGCAAATTCAGTTTCACGCGCAATTGCATCTGTGTCAGTTCCTCACGCGCGCCGATACTCAACTTGACGTGATCGAGGAACTTCACCAGGGTGATGAGCATATCTATGCCCGCCTCGGCATCCGCCTGGGTCTTACCCTTTTTGACCATGTCCCCGCGCACCAGCGTGTCCCGATTGGCGGCCAGGGCCGAGGCGGCGCCGGCGCCGTCGATCTCGAGCATGCTGTGAGTCCGGGCTATCGGCTTGACCGGCTGATCGGTCTTACGCCCCACGGCATCGATTAAGTCCCGCGCCAGACTCTCGGTCGAGCTCAAGATCACATGCTCGCCCGGCAGGGCCAGGGCCGGACGGACGTTGAATCGCGTATCCAACTTCGTTTTGTCCTCCACATCGGCCGTCGAGAAATAGGCCACCGTGAACTTGGCGTCGCCATGGGTCGGGCGATCGATAATCAGCCCGGGCAGGGCCTGCTGACCGCGCGTGAAGTTGATCAGGCCGACCGCCTTCTGCCACGCCTCTTCCACGACCCTGCCGAACTCTTCCGGATGGCGCAGCCGCAGGACCGCCGCCACCGCGGGAATCTTGACCAGCGGCGTCCCCACGTCGGGGTCATATCGCGGCTCGGCGACCACGAGCCGGACTTCGGGCTGGGTTTCCGCCAGCACTTCGCTCGTCAGGTCGCGGCCGGTGAAGAAAATGCCCATCATGTTCTCGAAAAAGATCAGCCCGGAGGTACGCTCGGGGAAAAGCGTGTCCTTGGTCGCGTAGAAACGGTGCAGGTCGCGGTAGAGACTCAGTGCGGCGATGCGTCCCGGCACGTCGATGTTCGGCCAGGCGCCGTCGTCGCCATTCTGGGGGAGAGCAAAAGCCGCCGGGCTGCTCGGCCCCGCCACCTTGCCGTCTGTCACAGCGCGGACCGTCAACGCCTCGCCTTCGACGTCGAGCCCCAGGGCCAGCCAGTTCGAGTTCCGCAGTGACTCGGTGATACC
>CAYFUB010000504.1:0-2959 GCA_964346195.1 uncultured Pirellulales bacterium | reverse complement strand
TCCTGACGGGTCCCAGACGCGACGTATCGCGTTGGGGGGCCCAATCCCCCGGCGGGGGCTCGAATCCGAACCGTCGATTCAGCTTCTGTCTACCTAGACTCCTATCAGGCTTTTTTCTTCAAAGAACCGCCCCCGGTATCAAATCTATCGATCTCCGGCGGCTCACACCGGCAGGGGCCCGGCCCCTCGGCCCAATCGGTCTCGAAGACCCTGCAGGACCGGTCGTCGGGCCACTGCCATCATGTTTTTCGGGTCGAGGCCAGGAATTCATCCACCTTTTTGATGTTTTCGGCTGTCGCAATCAGGAACAACTCGTCCCCCTCCTGAATCACCTGCTCGCCGCGCGGAATGCTGAATTGGCCGCGCTGCTCGGCGTAAACAGCGATGAAGATGCATTGCGACGGGAAACCGTCCATCGCGACGATCTCCCGGATGCTCTTGCCCGCGACCCGCGCCGCCTTGGGCACGACGACCATGAAGATATTGGCCCGGCCGCCGCCGATGGCTGTGATCGGTCGGATACGCGGATTCTCGATCTCCATCATCATCTGATTGACCATCAGGTCCGTCATGCGCACGACCTTCGTGACCCCGGCGACCTTGTAGGCATCTTCATAGTCGGGGTCCCGCATCCGCACGATGATCCGCGGCACGCCGAGGCTCCGGGCCAGGATCGCGCTGGCAAGGTTGTCCGAGTCGTACGGCGTGGCGATGACCATAATGCCCGCCTTCCGGACGCCCGCCTCCTTGAGCACGTCGATCTGCGTGGCCTTGCCGCAGACCGCGATCACCC
The DNA here is from genome assembly GCA_964346195.1 of uncultured Pirellulales bacterium. Lineage (GTDB taxonomy): Bacteria > Planctomycetota > Phycisphaerae > Sedimentisphaerales > Anaerobacaceae > PLanc-01. Next base: position 2,166 of record CAYFUB010000504.1, on the reverse strand, counting down.
CGGTTTCCGCGTACAGCTTGTTGCACACCTCCCGGTCGCTGTCGATCAACACGACATCGTGCTTCTTTTCGAGCAGGCTCCGGACCAGCCGCCCGCCCACGGTTCCGCCACCCGCGACTACGATGTACATATGGTTTCTCTCCTACGACTGGATTCGCCGCATCCGACGATCAAGCACGAGGCACGAATATCGAAATCCGAAACAAATCCAAAGCGCAAAACCCCAATGTCCGAAACGCTGTCGCCCATCGGATGATCCGTTTTGAATTTCCGGGTCTTGCTTCATTTTGAGTTTGTTTCGGATTTCGGGATTCGGATTTCGGATTTTCTTCACTTCCATGCCCGCGGCGAGAACAACAACAGTACCGGCAGGATCTCCAGTCTTCCCGCCAGCATCCCTATGATGTACGTGACCTTGACGACCGGATGCAGCGTGGCCATGCCGTCCACGGATATGTAGGACGGACCGATATTGCTCACCGCCGAGAACATCCCCGAGAGGGACGCGAACGCCCCCTGGTGGGAGCACAGGGCCGTGATGGCGCCCCCGAGCACCACGAGGGCAATCCACGAGAAGAACAGGGCCGCCGCCCGATGGACCTCGGCGTCGGGCACCATTTTATTGTCCAACACGAGCCCGGTCGAGGCCCGTGGCGAGACTTTCGCTTTGAACAGCTCGCGCAGCATCAGTTGATTCAGCATGGCTACGCGCAGGACTTTGAAGCCCCCGGAAGTCGAGCCCACGCAGCCGCCGATGACCATCATCACGAGGAAGAGCTGCTTCGAGGCGACCCCGAAGAACTCACCCCCGATATTCATCGTCGAAAAGCCCGTGGTCGTCAGCATGGCCACCACCTGAAAGAGACTGTACCGAAACGCGCGCTCGAGCGGCTCAACGGAGACAGACGTTTCCCGGGCGAAGATGGCCGTCAAGGCGCCGGTGGCGTGCAGATGATCGATGACGACAATGAGCGTGAACCCGGCGATCAGGCCCCACCAGTAGCGAATCTCGACGTGGTCCCACAGGGCCTTGAAATCGGCGGTCAGGACCCGGTAGTGGACCAGAAAATTGACCCCGCCGAGCATCATCAGGAAGACCAGGGTGTACTCGATGAGCCGGTAGTTCGGATGGCCGCTCAGGCGGTAGTAGTCGATGCTCGCATCGTGGGGCGAGAACCCGCCGGTGGCGATGGTCGTCAGGCCGTGACAGACCGCATCGAAGACCGGCATTCTCTCCAGGGCCAGAACCAGAACGGCCAGGGCCGTCAGGCCGAGATAGATGCCCCAGATGATCTTGAGCGTATTGAACAGCCCGGGCGCCGGCCGCGTGGCCGAGATCTTGCTGCTTTCGGCCCCGAAGATGTGATGGGCGCTGCTGGCCCGGAACGTGACGATCAGAAAGAACGAGAGAATGCCCAATCCGCCGAACCACTGCATGAGATTGCGCCAGAACAGCAGGCTGCGCGGCATGAGGTCCAGGCCGGTGAAGACGGTAAAGCCGGTGGTCGTAAAGCCGCTCATGGCCTCGAAGTACGCATCCAGACAGCCGCAGCCGAGGACCATCACGAAGGGCAGGGCCCCCATGACCGAGCAGGCCAGCCAGGCGACGACACACATGAGCATGGAACTGATCGTGTCGAGCGTCTCGGACCGGAAGATGTTCCTCAGGACAAAACCCGCCACGACCGAGATTGCCGCGGAGACGGCAAAGGCGCGGGCCGTCGCCCACCCATCGCCGTAACGGCCCCAGTGGACCGCCGCGACCGCCAGCGGCAGTACGAGCACGACACCCAGCACTTCGAGCAGGTACCCTGTGAAATGCAGAATGCTATTGACACGCTCGAATCGGTTGTTCATCCCTCACCGCTCACAAACGACCATGCTGTGGACCTTCCATCTGCGACGTTGGCATGCGTCCAAACTCCATCCAGACGGCTCTTTCTGTTTTCATGTCGTGGCCACGCCTTGGCCCTATTCCACGGCGGGCGATTCTACCAGCCCCCAACGCCTATGTCATCCGCGTTGCCCCGGAACCCTACGGGCGATTCGGGTGCGGCCGGAATATAGTGGCGGTCCTTACGGCCCTGGTGGGGTTGGCGCCCGGGAGGTCCGCTCCGCGACAGAGCGCTTCCGCCACGGCGTGGCGGGAGTTTACCGCTTTCGGGC
>CAYFUB010000503.1:0-3181 GCA_964346195.1 uncultured Pirellulales bacterium | reverse complement strand
GTAGCCGTCGATCTTCAGGGGATGTGCTTCGCCCGGGGGAATCAATCGGGAGGAGGCGACGAGCACTTCCCGCGTGCCGGTCGGGCACCGATACAGGACGATGTCCCGCCTTCTCTTTTCGTCCGGCTCGTCACCGGGTGGAGAGCAATGCCCTCCCGCCGAGGCCTCGGCGTCCTCCAGGACCGTGAAGCCGGACCCGTCGGGCAGCCAGCGAACGGCACGGACTGTTCCGGCCGTAAACTCCTTGGAAGTGAAGATTTTCTCCAGAGTCAGATCGTCAGAGGCGTCCGGCGGCGGCCCGGGCAAGGTGCCGTTGGGATCTCCGGTGGCCCGGGCGGCGGTGGCGAGGAACAGGACGCACGTCGCGATTCGTAGTGATGTCGTCTTCATGGCTATGGTCACCGCAGGCAAAAGAAATCAGAGTTCCGTACCAGTGTCGTTGAGTACCATATCAAAATGACATATCATAGGAAAGAGTGCCGTGTAGAGTTGTCAACTGCAAGTCTCTCGTGACAGGGGCTGCAACGGAAAGCGAAGTGGCATAGATTGATGGCCGGGAACGAATCCTCACTGCTTTACTTGTCCGAGGCGGACGTACGCCGGGCGCTTCCCATGACCGAAGCCATCGCGGCCATGCAGCAGGCGTTCGTCGACCTCTCGGAAGGCCGAGTAACCATGCCGGCACGGTCCAGCATGGAAGTCCCGGAGGCAAATGGATTGATGCTCATCATGCCGTGCTATGCCGCCGGGATGCACCACATGAGCCTGAAGCTGCTCACGCAGTTCGCCGACAACGGGCGTGTTGGGCTGCCCCTGATCCAAGCCATCGTACTGCTGGCGGACGCGGTTCACGGTCGATTGTTGGCCATCATGGATGGCAACGCGATCACCGCCCTGCGCACCGGCGCCGCCTCCGGCGTGGCCACGCGATGGCTGGCGCAACCGAGGGCAGAGACGGCCGCGATCTTCGGCGCCGGGGTACAGGCCCGCGCGCAACTGGAGGCGGTGTGTGCGGCGCGGGAGATCAAGCAGGCGCGGGTCTTCGATTGCCGCCGGGCCGCCGCCGAGGCCTTCGCGGCGGAGATGGCCGGGCGTCTTGGCCTTGCCGTCTTGGCGGTCTCGACCGCGGCTGAGGCGCTCGCGGGGGCGCAAGTCGTGTGCACCGCCACCACGTCCACCGCGCCGGTGTTTGACGATCGGGATTTGGCCGCGGGCGTTCACATCAATGCCGTGGGTGCGTGGCAGCCCCGGACCGCGGAGGTTCCCCCGGATACCGTGTGCCGCGCCCGCGTGTTCGTGGATCATCGCGCCGCGGCCCTGGACGAGGCGGGGGACCTGCTGATGCCGCTACGAGAGGGACGAATCACGGCCCAGCACGTATGTACCGAACTGGGAGAGTTGGTCGCCGGCCGCGCGGCGGGAAGGCGGAGCAGGGATGAGGTGACGCTCTTCAAGTCGGTCGGCCTGGCGGTACAAGACCTGTTTGCCGCCGCCCGCGCCCTTGAAAACGCGCGACGGCTGGGAATCGGAACGGTGCTGACGCCGTAAGGCCCAGGCGGGTCCGGCTCCGAAACCGTGTGTTGGTGAGGTCGGAATGACGGGAATTGTGTTTCACCTTGCGGTGTGCCGGCGTCTGTTGGCGGTGATGTGTTGCCCCCTCGGCGGACACGAAATCCGTTCTCCGGCTGGCTGGCAGTGTCACACGGCGCCGGCGGCACCTGCGTGCTCACACTGATCGGACACACATGGATCCAAGCATGTTCAACGACGTGATCGGCCCGGTCATGCGGGGGCCATCCAGTTCGCACTGTGCGGCGGCCTTGCGCCTCGGCCGACTGGCACGAGACCTCCTGGAGGGAAACTTGGAGGAGGTGCTCGTCCAATTCGACCGGCACGGGTCGCTGGCTACCACGCATGAGAGCCAGGGCTCTGATATGGGGTTGTTTGCGGGCCTGTTGGGCTGGGAGGCCACGGATGAGCGCCTCCCGGAGGCAGCGCGGACGATTCGCGCCGGCGGCGTCAAGGTAGAAATCGAGATTGGCGATTTTGGCTTCGAGCATCCGAACACCTACCGCATCGAGCTGCGCAATGCGCAGCGCCGGCATGTGTTGACGGGCATCTCGACCGGCGGCGGCATGATCGAAGTCGTGGCGATTGACGGAACCCCCGTCTCCCTTTTCGGCGATTACTGGGAAACCTTGGTCTGGATGGCCGGTCGGCCGGGGGAGGAGGGGGACCGGCTCGCCGAGAAGATCAATGCCGACGATGTCCTGCTCCACGAGTACGGGGACGCGGTGCTGCTGCAAGTCAAGGCCCAGCGGGCCTTGGAGGACAGCGAAATCGGCCGGCTTTGCGCCGGCGGGAAGATCCGCCAGGTCCGGCGGCTTAGACCGGTCCTGCCCGTTTTGTCGCGACGAGGGATGTCCGTGCCCTTCTCCACGTGTGAGCAGATGCTGTGCTACGACCGTGGTCGGAACCTGCCGCCCTGGGAACTGGCGGTGCAGTACGAGAGCCGGCGGGGGAACCTTTCACGGGATGAAGTCCTCCGACGTATGATTCAGATCGTGCAGATCGTGCGGGCCTCTCTCCACCAAGGTCGCCAGGGAACGACATACCGTGATCGGATCCTGGGTCCTCAGTGCGGTCAATTCCAGGCTCGTCTGCAGGCGGGCGGACTTCTTGAAGCGGGCTTGCTCAACTCGATCATACGTGACGTCACGGCCCTGATGGAAGTCAAGAGCGCGATGGGTGTGATCGTGGCGGCGCCGACGGCGGGCGCTTGTGCGGCCCTGCCGGGGACCTGCCTCGCTACGGCCGATGCCCTTGGTGTAGGGGACGAGGAGACTGCCAAGGCGATGCTCGCCGCCGGACTGATCGGCATTCTCGTCGCCTTCCGGACGACCTTCGCCGCCGAGGTGGGCGGCTGCCAGGCGGAGTGTGGAGTGGCCTCCGGCATGACGGCCGCCGCCCTCATTTCCCTGGCTGGGGCCGGAGTCCGCGCGGCCGTAGCGGCGGCTTCAATGGCATTGCAGAATTCCCTGGGCATGATTTGCGACCCGGTTGCCAACCGGGTGGAAGTGCCGTGTCTGGGCAAGAATATCATGGCTGCCGCCAATGCGCTGGCCTGTGCCAATATGGCCCTGGCGGGCTATGATCCGGTGATCCCCCTCGACGAAGTGAT
>CAYFUB010000502.1:0-12415 GCA_964346195.1 uncultured Pirellulales bacterium | reverse complement strand
GGCCGAGCCGACTAATCTCGGCGAGTGCGTCGAGCCGCTCGTGGCGATGGTGATGGATCTGACCGAGACCGGCGCACGCACGGCCCAAGTCTGCTACGGTGCCGGCGGCTGGGTTACTCATCACAATACCGACCTGTGGCGGGCCTCCGCTCCGATCGACGGTCCCCAGTGGGGCATGTGGCCGATGGGCGGCGCCTGGCTGTGTCTGCACCTGTGGGACCATTATGATTATTCCCGTGACAAGGAATACCTGGCCAGGGTCTATCCGGCCCTGAAGGGAGCGGCGCAGTTCTTCTTGGACACGCTGGTCGAAGAGCCCGAGCACAAATGGCTGGTGACGTGTCCGTCGCTGTCGCCGGAAAACGGGCATCCGTTCGGCACGAGCGTCTGCGCGGGACCCACGATGGATATGCAAATCCTTCGCGACCTGTTCACCAATTGCATCCGTGCGGCGGAGATCCTCGGCGTCGATGAGGACTTCCCCAAACAAGCGGCCGCCACCCGCGCCCGCTTGGCCCCCAATCAGATCGGCAGCGCCGGCCAGCTTCAGGAATGGCTGGAGGATTGGGACATGAAGGCCCCGGAGATGCATCACCGGCACGTCTCGCCCCTGTACGGGTTGTATCCGCGCGACCAGATTCACGTGCGAACCACGCCCGATCTGGCGGCCGCGGCACGCAAAAGCCTGGAGATTCGCGGCGACGAAGCCACCGGCTGGGGCATCGGCTGGCGCCTGAACCTCTGGGCACGCCTCCACGATGGCGAGCACGCTTATAAGATCCTCGCCATGCTCCTGAGGCCGGAGCGGACCTACCCCAATATGTTCGACGCGCATCCGCCGTTCCAGATCGATGGCAACTTCGGCGGCACCTCCGGCATCGGCGAGATGCTCCTGCAGAGCTGTGCGGGCGAAATTGAGCTGCTGCCGGCCCTGCCGAAAGCCTGGCCCAGCGGCTCCGTCAAGGGCCTTCGCGCCCGCGGCGGCTTCGAGTTGGACATTCAGTGGAAGGAGAACAAGCTCGTAAACGCAACCGTGCGTTCGCTCACCGGCGGGTCCTGCCGGCTTCGCTATGGCGCCGTCACGAGAGACTTGAACCTGGCGAAAGGCCAGAGCGCTCAATGGGACGGAGTCAAATGACGAGAGTAAGGGCCTTCCAGCCCGGGGTCTTGCAGGGTATGTGAGAAGTGGCCAGGCGTCCTGCTCGTGAGACTCTGTGGCATCGGTATCCTGCCGATGATTCATGGGCTGAGAATTCCCACTGTAGTCATCCTCCTGGAAAAAGGTCTGTTGGCGTCGGTTTCCTCGCTGCGTGACGTGGTGAGCGACTCCAGGAACCACCACTCTCGCAAATCGAGCCATGTTCAAAGCTTGCCCAAGTCACGCCCCAGCGTCAACCCCGCCCCCGAATTCAGTATGGCGTCCCAGGAATTCCAGGGCGCTGTTCGTGGTTGAATGCTCTTTCTTTTGTGGAGCGTCGGCGTATAATTCACCGTGCCGTTGTATGGCAGAAATGCTTTTGCAGACATCCTGGTACTGAACATCGTGGTTATCCAGACGGAACAATTGACGAAATTCTACGGCCGGGCGCGGGGCATCGACGACATCAGCCTGTCCGTCGAGGAGGGAGAAGTCTTCGGCTTCTTGGGACCCAACGGCTCAGGCAAGACCACCACCATACGCATCCTGCTGGATTTCATCCGGGCCAGTTCCGGAAAGGCGCGGGTATTTGGCATGGATGTGCACACCGATGCGCCCCGGATCAAGTCTCGCCTCGGCTACCTGCCGGCCGAATACGGCATGTACGGGAAGATGAAAGCCGCCGACTATCTGCAATTCCTGGGATCGTTGCGCGGCCATAAGAAGCCGCGCCTGCAAGACAGACTCATAGAGTTGCTCGGGCTGGATGTATCCCGCCAGGTAAAATCCTTCTCCCACGGCACCAGGCAGAAATTGGCGGTGGTCCAGGCCTTCATGCACGACCCGGAGCTGCTGGTTCTGGACGAGCCCACCAGCGGCTTGGATCCGCTGATCCAGCAACGGTTCTATGAGCTGATCTTGGAGGTGAAAGAGCGCGGCAGGACCGTCTTCTTGTCTTCTCATGTCCTTTCGGAGGTGGAACACGTGTGCGACCGGGTGGCGATATTGAAGGAGGGCAGGCTAGTGGCACTGCACACGATCGCCGATCTGAAGAAGGTCCGGCTGAAGACCATCGAGGTGACCTTCGAGCGGGAGCCGGACGAGTCGATCTTCCGGCTGGAGGGCGTGCGGAAGATTGAGAAGAACGTCCGGACGGTTCGCTTGTGGGTCGATGCAAACGTCAACGGCATCCTGCGGGTGATATCCAAGTATCCGATTGACAATATCTCCTGCCAGGACGCCCGCCTCGAGGATATCTTCCTGGAGTATTACTCCCAATGAGGATCTATCTGCGCTACTTGAGAAGCGAATGCGTCACGACACTGCTGTTCGGCCTGTTCTTGCTGGGCTGCGCCTACGTTTTGGTTGCGATATTTCCGTCGATTACCCAGATCCAGGTGATGGAAGATTACTTCGACGCCATCCCGGAGTTCTTGAAGGCCCTTATCGGCCAGGAGATCATCAACATCACGACGCTGGAAGGATTCCTGACCGTCGAGTATTTCAATACCACGTGGTTGCTCGTCATGGGAGTGTTCTCGTGCTTGTTCGCCGGCGCGCTGGTGGCGGAAGAAACGGAGAAGAAGACGCTGGAGATTCTCTTCTCCACGCCGGTGACGCGAACGCAATTCCTCGTGAGCAGGTTTGCCGGTTTCGTCACGCTGCTGATCTTCCTGGCAGCCGTCTCATTTGTGGGGATATGCCTGGGCGAGTGGGAGATCGGCAAGAGCATAGACAAACGTCTGATGGCCTATGTCTTCGTGAGCGGCACGCTGTGCCTCGCGGCCGTCGGCAGCATCGGGATGTTCCTGTCGTGCGTGTTTAACGAACAGCGGCGGGCCATCGGCGCGACCATCGCCGTCTTTTTCACACTATATATCTTCAACGTGATCGCCTTGCTGTTGGAGCAATATCCGACCTTGAAGTACTTTTCCCTCTTTCAATACTATGACGCCAGCAAGATCTTTCAGCGAAAGGCCATACAGTGGCTGGACATGGCCATCCTGCTCGGCGTCTTCGCCGTCATGTTCGGCGCGTCTGTCGTCACCTTCCGCCGCAAGGAAATCTATGTGTAACACGAGCAATACGGTTCAGGAAGATAATCTCTCACAAAGGAGTATGGGCATGCAGTGTTCTCGATCTCATCCGGGATTTGCGAGTCTGGTCGTGCTGACCGTTGGTGCCATCGCCGCAGCGCCGGTTCTTGCCGGAACCACCGCTGACGCGGCAAAACACTGGACCGCCGACAACGGCAACGGTACTTACTCCAACCCCTTGTTCTACGAGGAATTCGAGGACCCCGACATCATCCGTGTCGGCGAGACGTACTACCTCGCCGGCACCACCATGCACATGAACCCCGCCGTGCAGTTGATGCATTCCAAGGACCTGGTGAACTGGGAACTGGCCGGCTACTGCATGGATAGGCTCGATCTTGGCCCGGCCTTCCGCCTGGAGGACGGCAGCGGCATCTACGGCCGGGGCATCTGGGCGCCCTGCATCCGCTACCACAACGGCATGTTCTATGTCTTCTCCAACGTCAACGGCGTCGGCCTCCAGGTCTTCCGCTCCAAGTCGATTTATGGCCCCTGGGAGCGCAACCAACTGCCCGGAAGGCACGACCTGTCGGTCCTCTTCGATGACGACGGCAAGATCTACCTCATCTCCGGCAACCGCAGCCCCTATCCGATCGAAGAGCTCACGCCGGACCTCAAGTCCTTCGTCCCCGGCGTCCGCCGCCAACTGGATGCCAGGATGGGCGAAGGCCACCACCTCTACAAGATCAAGGGCAAGTACTATGACATCTCGGCCATCCCCGGCGCGACGACCGATCAGATGGTCGCGCGTGCCGATTCCATCGACGGTCCCTGGACGGTCGAGCGCATGGTCCAGGGCGAGTCCCTGGGCATTCCGACCGTGGCGCCCCTGCGCGGCCGCGGGCCGGGCCCGAACGACCGGGGCCTGACCCTCCACCAGGGCGGCATGGTCGATACTCCCTCGGGCCAGTGGTGGAGCGTCATCATGCAGGACCATGGCAGCGCCGGCCGCATGGTCGCCCTGGTCCCGATCACCTGGGACAACGATTTCCCGCTCATCGGCCTCCCGGGTAATCTCCGCAAAGCCCCCAACACCTGGATCAAGCCCAACACGGGCGTCAACCAGGATCCCAAGCCGGCGTTCATCCATGACGACAACTTCGACAGCGGTAAGCTCAACCCCCTCTGGCAGTGGAATCACGTCCCCGACGACACCAAGTGGTTCATCACCGAGAAGCCCGGCGTGCTTCGCCTCCATTCCCTGCCGGCCAGCGACTTCTACAGCGCCCGCAACAGCATCTGCCAGCGGCCGCCGGCGCCCGAATCCATCATGACCGTCGAGCTGGACACGTCGGGCATGGTCGCCGGAGACACGGCGGGTCTGGCGCTGCTGAGTTCGCCCTATGCCTGGATCGGCGTGGTAAAAGCCGCCGAGGGCACGACGTTGCAGATGTATGACAACACCGCCAGCGGCGGTGGACGCCGAGGCGCCCCGCCCGCCCCGGCCAAGCCCCCGACTGTTAGCCCGGTCAATCCCCCCAAGCATCTCTGGCTGCGCGTCCACTGCAACTTCGACACCGACCAGGCCATCTTCAGTTGGAGCCCCGATGGCAAGGAATTCACCCCGCTGGGGGACGCATTCACCGTGACCTTCCAGCTCAGGACCTTCCAGGGCGTTCGCCCGTCCCTGTTCCATTACAGCACGTCCGGCCAGCCCGGCGGCCATGTCGATTTCGACAACTACACCGTGGATGAGCCGCGGGCGCGCGGCATCGAACGTGAGATTCCCATGGGCAAGACCGTCACGCTGGCCAGCGGCGCCGACGGCAGCTTCCTGGCCGCCGATACACAGAACAACGCGCTCGTCAACGCCGCGGCCGATCCGAACAGGCTGGCCACTCAGAACGTGGAGTTCCAGGTCGTCGATCTGGGCAAGGGCCGCGTGGCTCTGAAGGCTGCCAACGGCCGGTTCGTATCCGCCGACGGCGATAAGGTCTCATTGAAGGACCTCGCTGGAAAGACCCCTGGCGACGCGGAATCCTTCCAATGGATCAACCTCATGCGTGGCGACACCATGCTCATGTCCCTCACGAATCATCGTTATCTGGCAACCTCGTCCGACTCTCCTGGTCTGGTGACCGTTTCCGCCACCGGACCTCGACCGGACCGAAGGGGCGGCGCATGTTTCAAATGGAAGGCGGTCGAATAAGACGCGGTCGTCACCGGTTTCTATGTCGCTGATGCTGATCATATGGCTCTTCTGGAAAGGTATACACAATGAGCTTGGGAATGAAACGGTTCTACAGTTGCGTCACTGTCGTGCTGGCTGCTGTAGGCGCGGCGTTTGCCGCAGAGGCGACCACCGACTGGAAGGACGAAGCCAACGCACGAATTGTGCGTCTCCACCAACGCGAGGTGCGCGTGCGCGTGGTAAATGAGCAGGGTGATCCGGCCGCAAGCGTGTCGGTGGGCATCCGTCAGGTCCGCCAGGCGTTCCCATTCGGATCTGCCATGACTCGGGCCCTGCTGCGCAACGAACGCTACGCCGATTTCTTCAAGGCCCATTTCAACTGGGCGGTGTTCGGAAACGAGTCGAAGTGGTATTCCAACGAACGCGTCCAGGGCCGGGACGACTACCGCGATGCCGATGCCATGCTGGCCTGGTGCGAGACCAACAGGATCCCGGTGCGCGGTCACTGCATCTTCTGGGAACCGGAGAGATGGCAGCCGAGATGGGTCAGGGCTCTCTCGGGCGACCAGTTGCGCCAGGCCGTCGAGCACCGTCTCGCCGGCGCCGTGACACATTTTCGCGGCCGGTTTGTCCATTGGGACGTGGACAACGAAATGCTTCACGGGACGTTCTTCAAGGATGGTTTGGGCGAAGCGATCTGGCCCTGGATGTTCAAACGGACCCATGAGTTGGACCCTGAGGTGAAGCTCTTCGTGAACGAATTCAATATCCTCTCTGTGGATCAGGCGTTCCACGAGGTGCAAACGGATGAGTACGTTGTCAGCGTTCGTCGCTTGCTTGACCAGGGAGCACCAATTCATGGCGTCGGAATTCAGGGGCATCTCTGGCATGAAGACATCCTGGCTAATCCGGGCGTCCTGAAAGAGCGGTTGGACAAGATTGCCGCCCTGGAGCTGCCAATCTGGATCACTGAGTTCGACGTGGCCGACGACGATGAGACAAGATGTGCCGACAAACTGGAGTTGGTCTATCGTACCGCCTACAGCCACCCGGCGGTCAAAGGGATCATGATGTGGGTCTTCTGGGCGGGGGATTCCTGGCGCGGTCCCAACGCGGGCCTGGCGCATCGGGATTGGACGCTCAACGAGGCGGGCAAGCGGTACGAAGCCTTGATGGACGAATGGTCCACCGAAACATCCGGTACGACCGATGCTGACGGCCTCTTGTCGTTCCGCGGTTTCCATGGTGACTACGAGGCAACGGTAACCAGAACCGACGGCCGGGAAGCAAACGTATCCCTCTCGGTCGAAAGGGGCCAACAACCGCAAGAGGTGAGTATCAAGCTACACAATACATCTAAGGCTTCTAAGCCTTAAGCATGTGGATTGTGAGATTGTTTGGCAAGTCGATGCTGCGGCGTCATGAGATCGCACGACAGAACAGAACGTTCCTTTCGCAGGGAGTTGCCATGAGCCGCACCTTGCTCACCACTCTGTGTGTCTTCGCCACCCTGGTCGCCTCGTCCGCCCGCGCGGCGGACCTGGAGATCGGCAAAGCAGCACGCTATTGCAACCCTCTGCCGATGGTCACCGCGCCGGGCGGTAATGCCGCCGGCGATGTTACTGTCATCCGCGAGCAGGGCAAGTACTACATGTACTGCACGGGCGGCGGCGCATGGATCTCGGACGACTTGCTCAACTGGTCCTTCCAGCGCGTCGCCAATGTCCCTGTCGCACCGCACGTCGTCAAATACAACGGCAGCTTCTACATGTGCGGCAACAGCGGCCCGCTCCTCAAAGCTGACAACCCGCTGGGGCCCTTTACGAGCATCGGACCGTGGAAGAACACGCCCGACGTTGCCGGGGGATGGAGGGGCCCCTTCGACATGGACATCTACATCGACGACGACAACAAGCCGTATCTCTATTACCCCGGCCGGGGGATTGACGGTATCTTCGTCGTGCCGCTCGACCCCAACGACCTCACGAGATTCGCCGGCCCGACCAGGCATCTCTTCGCCTTCAACAAAGACCACGTCTGGGAGCGCTACGGCGAGATGAATGAGTACCCCGATGTTGCGTGGATCGAAGGCCCGTGGATGCAGAAATGCAGCGGCATATACTATCTGCAATACTCGGCCTCCGGGACCCAGTGGAAAACCTACGCCTCGGGATACTACACCGCGAAGTCGCCGCTGGGCCCGTTCACCTATGCTTCCAACAACCCGTTGCTCCGCAGAACCGACGGCCTCGTCACCGGTACCGCGCATGGCAGCATCGTTGAAGGACCCGATAAGAATCTGTGGCAGTTCTACACCATCGTTCTCTCGAACCCGCCCGGCGGACGGCGCATCGGAATGGATCGTATTACCTTCGACAAGGACGGCAACATGGCGGTGAAGGTCACCGACACGCCGCAATGGGCCCCAAACGCCGTCAGTGACCCCACCAAAGGCGACAGCGGGTCGATCCCGGTGACTGTCAACAAGCTCCACGCGATGAACGCGCTTTCGCGATTCTCCTCGCAGCAGCCGGGACGCGACGCCGCCTATGCCGTGGACAACTCCAGTGGCACCTGGTGGGAACCCGCCACGACCGATGCACAGCCGACTCTGACAATCGAGCTTTCCCCCGCAACACGCTTTGATGCGGTGCAGTTGTTCACGATTGACTCCGTCCGCCTGATGTTCAATGGCGGGCGTGGTTTTGGCTTTGGCGGTAGGCGCGGCCGCACGCCGGCCGCAGAGAGCGTACCTGCAACGGCCGCAGCACCAGAAATGCCTGCGAGCAACGCGTATCAATATAAGATCGAAGTGTCAATGGATGGGCAGATGTACACCATGGCCCTCGACCAGACAAGGAACGCCATCTCGCGAAATACGATCTTCGAAGAAATTCGCCCGGTGAAGTGCCGCTTTGTTCGACTGACCATGACGAACTGGCCTCGGGCCACGCCCCTGGGGATTATCGAGTTCACCACCTTTGGCAAACCAGCAGGGTCTTTGCCCGTGGCGCAGCCGATTCCCGGTGAGTTCCCGGTGAAACAATGACAAAGACACGATTAGGGAGACCGACGATGAACCCGATCCATCATGCCCAGTCATTCCTCTTTGTCAGACCTGTCATGCTTCTAATGGGGTCTGTCGCTATCTGCGCTTCGCCCGCGTTCGCCCTGGACGGCCAGGTCCAGATTCATGACCCCTCCACCATCATGCAGTGCAGCGGCAAGTTCTACACCTACGGCACCGGCGGTTCCAGCCTGGTCTCCGACGACGGCTGGACCTGGCGTCGCGGGGTCACGCCCGCGCGTCGCGGCATGGCCCCCGACATCATTCACCTCGGCGACCGCTACTACCTGTATGTTGCCGCGAACATCGGGGGACAGCCCAAAGCCGCCATCAACATGATATCGAGCAAGACTCTCGACCTGAATTCCCCCGACTACAAATGGGAAGAAGGCGGAATCATCGCCTCGTCCGATGGGGTCGAGTTCTGCAATGCCATCGATCCGGGGGTCTTTCTGGATCCCACCGACGGGAAGCTGTGGCTGGTCTACGGTTCCTATTTCGGCTATATCCGGCTGGTCCAGCTCGACCCTCAGACCGGCAAGCGCCTCGACCCGAACGACAAGCCCGTGGACATCGCGATCAATTGCGAAGCGTCGATCATAATCTGTCGCGACGGCTGGTATTACCTGTTGGCCACCCACGGCAGTTGCTGTCGGGGCGCCGACTCCGGCTACAATATCCGCGTGGGTCGCGCCAGGACAGTGACCGGTCCTTTCCTCGACCACATGGACGTTGATATGCTCCAAGGCGGCGGCAAGCTCGTCGTCGGCTCCGGCGGTCGCGTCATCGGCCCAGGCCACTTCGGCCTGCTGGATCTGGGCGATGGTGTGCAGAAATTCTCCTGCCATTATGAAGCCGACCTCGACAGGGGCGGCGCCAGCGTGCTCGACATTCGTCCGGTGCTATGGAAAGACGGCTGGCCCATCGCCGGCGAGAACTTCAAGGAAGGCACGTATGAAATCGAATCCGTCCGTACCGGCACGGCACTCGAGCTGGCCGTGGAGGGTGTGCCGGTCGGCGGCCGACGCAGCAGGGGCACCCGCGGTGCGGCGCCTGGAGGAGGAACGCCCGGCGAACGTGGCGGGGGAGGCGGACGAGGAATGTTCGGCAGCCAGGGCGGCGTGATTCCGCCGCAGGATGTCGCGCAGGTCTCGACAAACTGGCCTGCCGGCAATATCGACATTCGCATGTCCAATTACATGTGCCAGGCCCAGCAGAAGTGGACCGTGACGCCCGTCGCCAACACCGGCGGTTACCCCGGCTCACCGTATTTCAAGATCACCATCGCCGGCACCGATCGCACGCTGGCCGTGGGCGAGGACGGCGAACTGGTCGCCCTCCCCGCCTTTACCGGCGGGCACGAACAGCTCTGGCGTCTCGACCAGCTCACCGACGGCACCTGGCGCGTCATGCCCAAATTCGCCTCGACTGCCAGGGAATCGTTGGTTCTTTCTGCCATCGGCAGCAGTTTCGCGACGCTTGCCAAGTTCGATCCCGCCAGCGACAAACAGCGCTGGTTCTTCAAAACGCCCTGACGGGAAATCGAAGATCGGAGATCAACAATCAGGAATCAAGAATCCAGCAAAGGGCCTCCCATGATTATGCTCCGCAACATCCGCAGGCCAGTACTCGTTGTCCTGGCCGGCTCGCCGTTCTTGGCCATGGCCGCCGCAGCCGGCTGCGCTGCTCGCAGCCCCGTGTCCTCTCCAACGCGTTCCGTCTCTGCCGGGAAAGCACCCAGCGCCGACGGCTTCATGCAGCGTTGGCTCATCCTCGAGCCGATCCGTGTCAACGGGCAGCTCACCGATAGCGCCGTCCAGGCGGCTGTCAAGACTGTGTATTTTCCCAACCAATTCACCGTGATTCCGCACGACCGCGACAGGGTGACGGTCGGCGGCACGGAACTCACATGGTATGCCGTCGACACGAATGAATACAACGTCAACCTCTATTACTTCGCCTATGGTCTCGGTAAGCGGACGTCAAACGTTTTGTTTTGGGCCGTCACGATCGTCAACTGCCCGCAGGAAATGCCCGCGGTGCGCCTCGCCATCGGTTCCAACGCAGCCTCCGTCTGGTGGGTCAACGGCAAGGAAGTCATCGGCATCTACGGCGACCGTCAGACCGTCATCGACGACGGCGTCTCAAAGCGTCTGGCGCTCAAGAAGGGGCCAAACGTCGTGCGCTGTGCGATCATCAATGGCGGCGGAGCCACCGACTTCTGCGCGCGGTTTCTCGACGGGGATGACAAACCGCTGAAGGGCTTCACTGTGAACGTGGGTGACGCCGGAAAGTGAGATAACCCTCGAATGGTATCCTCCGATCCTGCAAACTCGTTTTCATGAAAGGCCAACCGATGAACAAATCCACTTTTACCCGTCTTGCTGTCTTGATGTTGCTGGCTGGTAGCGCCTCTGTAGTCCTCGCGGCCGAGACAGCCAGCCAGACGCAGCCCGCTGCGCCGGCAACGGCGCCTGCCGCCACTGGCAAGCTGCCCTTCGCCACGCCGCTCCAGTGGAAATCCACAGGTGTGCTGATCAAACCGGCCTCCGATGCAACGCACGACCTCGTGTCCGTCAAAGACCCGACTGTCGTGCGTTACGACAACAAGTGGCACATCTATGCGACCACCGCCAATTCTCGGGGCAACTGGAGCATGGTCTATCTTAGTTTTGCGGATTGGGCCGAGGCCGCCAATGCCAAGCCCTTCTACATTGACAACAATGCGAACCTGCGCGGCTATCACTGCGCCCCACAAGTCTTCTACTTCCGCCCGCACCAGAAGTGGTACCTGATTTACCAATCCCAGCACCCGCAGTATTCAACCACTGATGACCTCTCCAAGCCGGAAACCTGGACCAAGCCGGAGAACTTCTTTGACACCAAGCCGGCCAGCGCCCCGCGGCTCTGGATCGACTACTGGATGATCTGCGACGACACGCATGCCTATCTGTTTTTCACCGGCGATAACGGCCGCGTGTATCGCTGCCGGACCAAGATTGAGGACTTTCCCAAGGGCATGAGCGATCCGGAAGTTGTCATTGAAGGCCCACGAAATGACGTCTTTGAAGGAAGTATGACCTACAAGATCAAGGGCACCGGCACCTATCTGACACTGGTCGAGGCCATCGGGCCGGCACGCTATTACCGCGCCTGGATATCCGACCGCCTCGATGGCGAATGGACGCCCGTTTCGGATGCCAACACGTGGCAGAAGCCCTTCGCCGGGATCAACAACGTCACCTTCGAAGACGCCGTGACACCCTGGACCAGAGACATCAGCCATGGCGAGCTGATTCGCGACGGATATGATGAAACGCTGACCATCGATCCCGACAACCTCCAACTCCTTTATCAGGGTCGTGATCCGGCGGTCAGCGGGCGCTACGATCAGTTGCCCTATCGACTTGCTCTTCTGAAATCGGACCATTCCAGGAAGTAGGGCTAATAGGAGTTCGAATCAGAGAAATCTGTACCGCGTGGGCACGTGGCGGGCGCTCGATCGGATTCTATCAGCGGCGCGATCGTTTACCTGAAGCAAGGACGTGTCCGCCCGAGGACTTGTACGTTAAAGCCAATCCGATACCGGCAAGAGGTCGACTGCCTGGCGCAACACCGGATCCACGTTGGTGTACACATCATTGGTGAGATGGGGGCTGGAATGTTCTAAATAACTGCGGGTATGTTTTTCCGCCTCGTAGTCCGACGGGACGGTGTGGCAACGGACATAAGGTGAGATCTGGAGGCAGGGCAGAATCGCCAACCCGGCGCGATGCAGCGATTCTCCACGGCCCAGTGTCATGTCCACGCCGGCATGGACATGGCACTGGGCCGTGGTACTGGCTCTCAACAGAATCCGCAAAGTGTATCGCAAAGCCCGAGTCGCCGAAGGACGTTCCGAAGGCAAACGGGAGATGCCTTCCATTCGCCGGCGGATTCGGACTGCTCGGCAACTGCACATCCGCAGTCGCGTAGCATGCGCA
>CAYFUB010000501.1:0-4211 GCA_964346195.1 uncultured Pirellulales bacterium | reverse complement strand
CCGGCAAAACCGTAGGCGCTGTGCAAGAGCATGAGCACCGGCCCGATCACGAGAGCGGCCGAAGCCGTTCCCAGCATTTCCATGACCTGCTGTTTCCAGGGAGTGGTTCCGACCAGCCGGCCGCACTTGAGATCCTGCATGACATCGCCGGCAATGGCGGCGGCGCAGCAGACCACCGCCCCGATGATGACCGCCGCGGCCGGACCCTTCTGGGCCCCCACCCGCATACCGGCCACGAAGACCGCCTTGCACCACTCCCATAGACCGGTGCCTTTCGGCCCGCCGATCTCCATCGCGCCCATCAGCAGGCACAGCAACAACGCCGAGACCAGGACGGTCGAGATGGTGACGCCCGAGATCGGATTGTTCGACGAGCCCACCAGGCCCGCCATGTACCCCGCCACGGCCGCAAAGAGAAAGCCCGTGAGCAGCATGACCAGCGCCATCACCAGGGAAATCGGGATCTGCTGGACAAAATGCTGGTAGACCAGAAACAACGGAACGACGGAGCCTATGATCAGAAAGATGATCCACTGCATCGGGAGGTCTCTCTCCGAGCGGTCGATATCGTCCTGACCTTCCTTCATTTGCCGATAGGCTTTCAAGCCGCTGGTGACGCCGCTGACGAGAGACTTGCGCATGCGGAAGATTGTCCACAAGCCGCCGATCAGCATGCCGCCCACGCCGATGAAGCGGGTCTTGGTGGACCACAACTGAGCCGCATAATCGAGGGCGGATATGGCTTGCCCGGCGTTCTCCCCGGCGGTGTGTGTCGGCCAGTCGCTCATGGCAGCCACGATTGGAATCGTCACCAGCCAGTTGGCCGCGCCGCCGATGAAGATCAGCACGGCGATATTCAAACCCACGATGAAGCCGACGGACAGCAGGGCCGGGCTGAGATTGGACCCGAAATAGGCGATGCTGCCGCCGATGCGTGTCGCGCCCTGCATGACCTCGGGCCAGATGCCCACCGCGTTGGCGCCGACTTTGAACAGTCCGCCGGCCAGCGCCGCCTGGACAATGTACTTGATGCCGGAGGTATCCTTACGGCCGGTTTCCAGCACCTTGGCCGTGGCCACGCCCTCCGGGAATTGCAGCTTGGTCTCCACGATCAGCGAGCGTCGCAGCGGGATCGTGAACAGCACGCCCAGCAGCCCGCCGAACCCGGCGATGGTCGCGACCCAGAAATAGTTGAACTGCTCCCAGAAGCCCATCATGAGCAGGGCGGGCAGGGTGAAAATGACGCCGGCGGCCAGCGATTCGCCCGCCGAGGCGCACGTGCCGATCAGGTTGCACTCATAGATCGTGCTGTTCCTGAAGAACCGCATGATCCCCAGTGCCATCACGGCCGCCGGGATGGCCGCCGAGACGGTCATCCCCGCAAACAGCCCCAGGTAGGCATTCGCGGCCGAGAGGATCATGGACAGCACGATGCCAAAAAGGAGGACTCTGATTGTCAATTCCAGCGGCGCGTTGTTCTTATCATCCATGAAATACCTGTCTCCAGAACTTGCCTTCATGGCCTATTTTACGAACTGCGCCACGAAGTATTTGGCGGTCAGGGGCTCGCCGGTGGCGCGTTCGATCATCTCGTTCCAGCGGTAGAGGTCGGCGGCCTCGAAGACTTTTTGCTGCAGGAATCGGCCGGCCTTCCTCTGACCGACGTAACTGAAACCCCGGTCCGATTCGCGTCCGAGCACGTTGTACACGAGGTGATGGTGCAACTGGGAGGCGAGCAGCTCGCCGAGCATATAATTGTGGTAGTAGCACGGGGCGACGTTGAAGTGGATCTTCGCGGCCCAGTCCGGCGTGGCTCGGGCGGGCGGGCGGTGCACCAACTGATACTTCCCGACCGTGTCCCACCACAGGGCCGCTAGATCCTGGTCGGGATTGGCGTAAAGCTCTTTCTCGAAGTTGTACATGACCATGGCCCAGCGGGCGAAGATAAGCTGCTTGAGCTGGGCGTACTTGCCGCTGACCTTCTGGATCTCGGCCCGCTGCGCCTTGGTCAGGTCCAGCATCTCCTGCATCCAGGCGGGATTGCGGCTGAGCCGCCCGAAGAACATCGCGATGGCCTCCGTTGTGAAGGCATGGGCCGGCGAGCGGAGCAGATAGGGCGCGTCGTAATCGAGGTACTTGTCGTACACGCCGTGGCCCAGTTCGTGCAGGATCGTCTCCATCCAGGTCTCGTTGTTCTTGAGATTGCACAGGATGCGCACGTCGCCCTCGCGGTCGATGTGCGTGCAAAACGCGTGCGGGTTCTTGCCTTCCTTTTCGTACAGGTCGCTGTTGACCAGGATCGTGTAGACCGGCAGTCCAATGCCCGCGTAGAACGCCTCGGCGACCTGGCGAACGTCCTTGTTCTCGTAGTAAACGTCCAGGTCGAGCTCGTAGACCATAGGCGTTTCCTGGAAGAACGGGTCGTGGTAGTGCCACGGCATCAGCTTGTCCACTGAAACGCCGTATTTCCTGGCGAGCATTCGGTCCAGCTCGGCCTTCACCTTCGCAAACGGCTCATTCGTCAGCTCGTGCAGTTCGGCGAAGACCTTGTCCAACTCCTTGACGTCCTGCTCGCCGGTGGCCAGGGCCATCGTATGATAGTTGTCGAAGCCCAGCGTGCGGGCGGCCTGGTTGCGGAGCTTGACCAGCCGGACCAGGTCCGCCGCAACCACGGGGCCGACCTGCTTGCTCGCCAGCCAGGCCTTCTCCCGCCGGGCGGAATCCGTCTCGTCCTTGAGAATTTCCTTGATTTCGTTGTCCGTAACCTTCCGGCCGTCGATGGCGCCGCGGAAGGTGCTGAAATTCTTCTCGATCTCGGTGCCCAGTTCGACAATCTGCTTGAGCAGCTCCGGCTCAATCTGGTTGGCCAGGTAGCCGTTATAGAGCACGGTCAGTTGCCGGGTCAGGAGCGGGTCTCTGATCCGCCCTGATTCCCGAAACTCCTTGAGCAGCACGAAATCGTTCGGGTCGCTGTAGATTTGCCGGATTTGCAGGGTCAAGTCGCTGGAGCGGTCGTAGGCGTTCGGGTCGCCGGTCACGGCAGCCTCCCACCAGGCGAGGTTCGCCTGTTTCTCCAGCGGCTTGATCTTCTCGACGTGCGCGGTGATGAATTCTTTCAACTGCTTCTCCTTGACATTTTCGGCATACCCGCGCGGTGCCAGGCTCACGACTGCCAGCGCCATCAGAATATACACGTGTCTCATCCTGTGATACTCCCTTAGACAGAATCGACCCGCTGCCTTGTACGGCTTCGGGAACGCCCCGGCCGAAACAACACAACGGCGGTCCACGTCATTGCGCACCCGGTAGCTGTCTACCCCATAAAACGGATTCCTGTGCATTCCAAACCGCCGGATACTACCAGCTTCACAAAACCAAATCAACCCACAATCTACCCTATTCAGACTTGTCACCTGTTTGTCATGCTGAACGAAGTGAAGCATCTGGCCTGCGACCCGGAAGTCAGCACCGCATTCACCAAAGGCCCACGAATGTCATGCTGAGCGGAGCGAAGCATCTGACCTGGAGACGGGGAATCAGCACCGGGTTCACTGGCAACAGTCCATGCGCGGCCCGGATTCCTTCGAAGCTCGGGACAGGCTCTTCGCTTCGCTCAGGATGACAAGGCGCGTGGCGTTGCCCCTGGGCGATCACGCCTTGCTACGGAGCTGATTCACAGGCAGGCATACGGTTTCCAGGACTTTTGCTTGATACGGAGCGACGAGGTGAATACTATGGCCGCTGGTTGACGAGGGCCGGTGTGCCTCGCACACCGATCCTGGGGGTGGATTCGGCACAGGGCGTGCGCGGCGCGTCCGGTCGAATCGCCAGGGAAGCCGAAGTTTCAGGAGCAACACGGAATCGACTATGGCCCGACGCGAATACCTGACCGCACCGCTGCCGACGAAGAGGATGCCGACCAGCGTCCCGTATATTCTCACCAACGAAGCCGCCGAGCGATTCGCCTTCTACGGCATGAGCTCGATCCTCGTGGTGTTCATGACCGGCCATCTCATGAGCCGTAGCGGAGCACTGGCCGTCATGGGCGCCGAGCCTGCCAAGGAGTGGTTCCACTGGTTCACGGCCGCCGTCTACTTCATGGCGATTGCGGGGGCCGTCATCTCCGACGTCTGGCTCGGCAAGTTCAAGACCATCATTGTCTTCTCTCTGGTGTACTGCGTCGGGTTCTTGCTCTTGGCCCTGGACCACAC
>CAYFUB010000500.1:0-2747 GCA_964346195.1 uncultured Pirellulales bacterium | reverse complement strand
CCGTGATATCGTCGGCCTCGACAGGATGGAACCCCGCCGTCCGGAGCATCGATACCTGCTCGTCCATGGTCAACAGGGACGGGCAGAGCATGGCCGCGCAGACTTCACGAACCAGTTCCCGGTGCGCGGGGGCGTCGCTGCTGCCCCGCAGCCACACGCACAATCCGAGCCGGCCCCCGGGGCGCAGCAGCCGGGCACAATCATTGAAAAAGGCCTGCTTGTCGTGGATGTGCTCGCTGCACTCGATGATCCAGATGCGGTCGAACGTCTCCGACGGCAGGTCCAGCCGGTTGGCATCGTGTTCGCGGAAGGAAACAAGGCCGTCCACACCCTCCTGCACGGCCCGCTTGCGGGCGGCTTGCGCCTGCACGGGGCTAAGCGTCAGGCCGAGGGCAGAGCAGCCGAAGGTCTTTGCCAGCCAGCAGGTGGAGCCGCCCAGTCCGGACCCGATGTCCAGCACGCGGTGGTCGCGGGCGATTCGAAGTCGCCCGGCCAGACGCTCGATCAGCTTCACCTGCGCCTCGGCCGGCGTTTCCTGGTTTTCCCAATAGCCGTGGTGGATGTGTGGCCCCCACAGAAGCTGATAGAAGCCCGACAGCACATCGTAGTGCCTGCGAATGTCCGCGGTAAGGAGAGATTCTGTCTGCGACCGGCTCATCCCTGTTCCCCGTGCAGATGTCCTTGAAATCGCCGTGGCGCCGACGGCCGATTCCATCGGCGAAACCATCACTCCTGCCCTCTACGCCGGCACGCGCCGGCCGGTTCCACAAAACGGCGGACTATCGATCGCATGTCATTGCGAGGAGCGCGGCGACGAAGCAATCCGGGTTCCTGGGCCCTTCTCGATCCCTGGGCCGGGAGATTGCTTCGCTACGCTCGCAATGACATGCAGGCGGAACTCTTCTTCTTGATACCTGCAGTTGCGACATAGCGAATTGAGTGTGCCAAAATAACTCGGGTGGCAGCATCGAGGCCGTCGGCCCGGACGCTGCCACCCGTGGATGTCGTCAGTCAGCGAATGCTAATTGTTCTGCTCTCTGCTCCTCGCCTGCCGCAACAAGGCTTTGGCCCGTTTGGCGAGGTCGTCATTGGAGGTGGTTTCCACGACTTTTTCGAGGGGCGCGATCAACTCGGACACGCGTCGGGCGGCACCGCGGCCACGGAAGGCCCTCTCCGCGATGGTCACGACTGCCATGGCCGCTTCCTGCCGAATGCCCGGGTCGTCCAGATACGGCACAATCAGGGCCACCGTCGCCGGCGACCGAATGTTGCTCAAAGTGCCAAGCAGCAGCTTCTTTTCGTCGTCGCGCTGAATCATGCCCGCGGCCTGCCGGCACATCTCGACCCGCTGCTCCATCGACAGCTCGCCGCGGACGGCCAGGTTGAGGTACCCGCGCAGGAACAACGTTCTTTCCGTCCGGTCAGTCGTTTCGCGGGCCAGGGCCAGCAGATGGGGACCCGCATCGACCGTCTTCCAGGTGCCGAGCGCCCGAACGGCGGCCGAACGCACCTCCGCATCGTCACTCTTGACCGCCGCGAGAATCGTCTGCAGGGCGTCCGCTCCACCAACGGCACCGAGGACCCGCACCAGCACGGCCTTTTGGGAAGGCCGGGCCTGATCGAACCGGCTGATGAGCTTGCCGGTTTGGGCGTCGGCGGCGCGGGTGCAGGCTGCGACGAGGGCTTGTTCCACGGCGTTCAGATCCTCCGATTTCTGCACGTCACCGAGCAGGTCCAGCAAGGCCGGCACCTGCTCCGGGCCGCCCAACTCGCCGATCGCCTTGATCGCGGCCGGTCGAACCTGGGAATTGGCATCGCCGGCCGTCTTCCAGAGCACGGGAATCCCGGACGTCATACGCCGGCGCCCCATCAAGTCGAGGGCGGTAACCTGCCGACCCGCGTTGCCGCTGTTGAACATGGCCACGACGGCGGCATCGGCCTCCTGGCCGGGCAGGGTCGCCAGGCCCGTCTGGGCGGCCTGGGAAATCTCCCGGTCTGTCTCATCCAGCATTTGCACCAGCGCGGGCACGGCCGATGCATCGCCAATCTCCGCGGTCGCCCGGATCGCGGCGATACGAACGGGCTTGGGACCGCTCCTGGCCGCGGCGAACAGCGCCGGCAGCGCCTCCTTGTCATGCCGCAGCCCCAGGGCCTGGATGATAAGGACCTGATTGTCGGCAGGCAGCCCCTTCATCTCCTCGACCAGCATGCTGGTCACCCGGCGGTTCGGCATCTGCTGCGATACCTGCACGGCGGCCGAGAACAGGATGTAATCCTCGCTGCGCAGATGCTCCTGCAGCAACTTCAGGCGGTTCCTCTGACGTGTGAGAATGGCGCCGCGCAGGGCGCCGGCGCGGACCTGGTGCGGCGCATCGAGCTTGCGCAAATCGTCGTAAATCGCGACCGCCTGCCGCCTCTGGCCGTCGGCGGCCAGCGACTCCGCACAGCGGAACAGTCCTTCACAAAAATCGAGCTGCCGGTCCGCCGAAACGTTGGAAACGGCCTTCCGCAACGCGGTGGCAGCCTCCGTGTTACCGATCTTGCCCATCGCCCTGGCGGCGGCCCGGGCCACGACCGCATCGGAATCGTTCAGCAGCCGGGCCAGCGCCGGCACCGCCTTGGCATCGTGTCGCACGCCGAGGCTGCCGATGACCCCGACCAGCGGCCCACCCTTCCCCGTGCCGAGCGCGTCGCGCAGGGCCTCGTCAACCGCCGGGTCCGGGTTCGGCTCCAGAGCGTAGCGGGCC
>CAYFUB010000499.1:0-7375 GCA_964346195.1 uncultured Pirellulales bacterium | reverse complement strand
GCGATGTGTCATCCTGAACGGAGCGCAGCGCAGTGAAGGATCTGGGCCGCGCAAGGAAGAAATCTCCTGTTTGCAGGCCAGATCCTTCGCCTTCGGCTCAGGATGACAGAGTCCTCTTGTACAAGCATTTCTCAACAATCGGTGCCGTGGTTTGGACAGATGGAGGTACGCTATGAAAAGACGCGTGTTGATTGCGGCGGCGGCGTTCTTGGGTTGTTTGTCTCTGATTGCCTGTGCACATCTGCACCAGGCGCGTCACGCAGGCTGCGTCATCTTCGATGAGTTCCCCCAGACGGCAAGTCTGTTCCAGCGGGACGTGCGTCCCTTCATCGACCAGATTATCAGCAGGCACGGGCCGGAGGAATGGGAAACGGTCGTTCTGACGAGCGAGTTTCACACGCACCTCGGCATCTATTCGATCATCGGCGCGAAAATGGGCCTCAGAGCACGCGAATACTTTGGCGCCGACCGCGATGGCCTGACCGTCCTGTCGTTCGCGGGCCGCCAGCCGCCGATAAGCTGCCTCAATGACGGCATACAGGCAAGCACAGGGGCGACACTGGGTCACGGCACGATCTCTCTGGCGGACAGTCCCCTGCGAATGCCCAAGGCACGTTTCACACGTGGCAACATCACAATCTGCCTTGAATTCAAGCAGGCGTATCGGCAACGAGTAGAGGATGATATCGCAAGGCTGATCGAGCGGCACGGACCGAATAGCGATAACTATTGGTCTTCCGTGCGCCAAGTCGGCATCCGCTACTGGGCTGATTGGAGCAGGAACGACATTTTCCACCTGACCGTCGTCCAAAACGAATAGCGAAGGCAACATCTTACACAGACTCCGTCATCCTGAGTGCAGCTAAGGATGCCGGCCTGCAGAAGCAACCCGCCGTGGTTGCCTTGACCTATCCGAGCGGGCGCGGGGGCCTGCCCCAGCCTGGAGGCCGGATGCTTCACCTCGTCCCGTGCGACAGAGGTAGCCTGTCCCACGAAACGTGCTCGCACCCCCGCTGGTCAAAAGACCATAAATTTCCTTGCAAAGCGGGTCCGAGTGTTGTAGAGTTCCCGCGTGGCCCTGTCTGACATTCGGAGGTACAAGAATATGCTGGCGAGATTGCATAGCGTGACCCTCGAGGGTATCGAGGGTGTCATCTGTGAAGTGGAGGTCGATGTCGCCCGCGGCGGCTTCGAGAAATCCATTATCGTTGGTTTGCCCGATACCGCCGTCAAAGAAAGTATCGAGCGTGTCCGCAGCGCCATCGGCAACTGCGGGTACCGGTACCCGAAGACGCAATCGATCATCAACCTGGCCCCGGCGGACGTGAAGAAGGCCGGTCCGGCGTTCGACCTTCCCATCGCCCTGGGCATGCTCATCGGAGAAGGGGTCCTGGCGGGACCGTCCCTGAAGGAGTACGTCATCGTCGGGGAGTTGGCTCTGGACGGCCGCGTTCGCCCGGTCAATGGCGTGCTGAGCATGGCCATGACGGCGGCGGCGAACGGTTTCTCCCGGATGATTGTCCCGCTGGAGAATGCGAAGGAGGCCGCTGTCGTGCAGGAGATCGAGGTCCTCGGCGTTGGCTCGCTCTCGCAGGCCGTGGGGTTCCTGTCCGGTCAACTCATGCTCGACACCACGGTGACGGACGTGGACGACCTGTTCAATATCGCTTCGCACTATGAGGTCGATTTTGCCGACGTCAAAGGCCAGGAGAGCGTCAAGCGCGCCCTGACGGTCGCGGCGGCGGGGGCCCATAATATCATGATGATCGGTCCGCCGGGGGCGGGCAAGACCATGCTGGCGCAGCGACTGGCGACGATTCTGCCGCCGTTGAGTCTGGAGGAATCGCTCGAAACGACCCGCATCTACTCGGCCGTTGGACTGCTGAAGAAGGGTCAGGCGTTGCTCGCCACGCGCCCGGTGCGTGCCCCGCATCATTCGGCCAGCGGCCCGGCCCTGATCGGTGGCGGGTCCTCGCCCCGGCCGGGTGAGCTTTCGCTGGCCCACTACGGCATCCTCTTCCTTGACGAATTCGTGGAATTCCCCCGGCACGTGCTGGAGATGATTCGCCAGCCACTGGAGGACGGTTTCGTCGTCGTCTCACGGGCGAAGAAGACCATCCGGTTCCCCGCCCAATTCATGCTGGTGGCCGCGATGAACCCCTGCCCGTGCGGGTACTTCGGCAGCAGTCTCCGCGCGTGTAAGTGCGGGCCGGGCCAGATCGCCCGCTACCTGGCCAAGGTCTCCGGCCCCCTCGTGGACCGGATTGACATTCACATCGATGTGCCGGCCGTCGCCTTCAGCAAGCTGCGGTCGAAAGCCCGCCAGATCGATTCGGAGACGCTGCGTGCCACGGTCGTGGCGGCCCGGGCCGCGCAGGATCACCGGTTCGGCGGCGGTAAA
Source organism: uncultured Pirellulales bacterium (assembly GCA_964346195.1). GTDB lineage: Bacteria > Planctomycetota > Phycisphaerae > Sedimentisphaerales > Anaerobacaceae > PLanc-01. The sequence goes on along the minus strand of CAYFUB010000499.1, from coordinate 4,974 downwards.
GTCATGACCAACGCCCACATGAGCCACCGGCAGCTCGAGAAGTACTGCAAGGTGGACACCGCGGGCGAGATGATGCTCAAGGAGGCCATGCTGGAACTCGGGCTCAGCGCCCGGGCCCACGACAAGATCTGCAAGGTGGCGCGCACGATCGCCGATCTCGACGGCAGCGATAACATCCGTGCCGAGCACATTGCCGAGGCCATCAGCTACCGCAAGCTCGATCGCAAGCTGTGATGTTCGTCGGTGATTGGTCCTGGGTCAGCCAACAAATGCCGTGCTCTTGCAGGGGCGCGGCGCTGTCGTCCGTTTCCTGCTCTGGTGGGGGCCGTACTCTTCTCATGAGGCGTGCCCCGACGCAGTGAGAGCCGGTCTTTTTTGTTTAATGCCCCTCGGTTGTCTGCCGATAATACGGGTGACAACCGGAATTACTACAACGCAACAGGAGATGGACATGGGGATACAAGACTGGTCCGAAGAGATCGTTCTCGTGGATTTGCCGCCCGAGCCCGAGATGGGTGAGGAGCTCAAAACGGTAACACAGGTCGTCCGGGACCGGGGTGACTGCGAGGTGGTGGTCGACTTCTCGAAGGTCGATATCGTTACCTCCTCGAGCCTTTCGAAACTGCTCCGGCTGAAGAAACTGATGAGCGATTGCGGCCACCGGCTCGTTTTCTGCAACGTCGCACCGGCCACCAAAGGCATTTTTACGGTGACGGGCCTTGACGGCATTTTCGAAATCGTGGATGATAAGTTTATCGCTCTGGCCAGCCTGCAAATGGTTGGCTGACGGACGGGCCGGTTCGTTGGGCAGGATGCGGCCCGCAGGCGGCTCCGTGCCGAGTCGCCGCAGCCCCCAAGGGGCGTGAAATATGGGTTCTCTTGCGGAGCGAATCACGAAAATCGCTCGAGGGAGCGATGTTCGTGATCTGCTCGCGAGATACAACACCTTGTTCGCGGCGGCCTGCGCTCCCAAGCGGGTCAGGACGCGATACACAAACAGATGGATACGGATATTTTGCAGCAAATCGAGCAGATCGTGGGACACGCGTTCCGCGACGTCGACGTCGTGGCCAAGGCCTTTACTCATTCCTCCGCTGTCGATAGTCGGCTCGAGAGCAATGAGCGGCTGGAGTTCCTCGGCGATGCGATCCTGGCCATCGTCATTTGCCAGACGCTCTTCCAGAAGTTCAGCGATTACCCGGAGGGCGAGCTGACGAAGATGAAGAGCATGCTGGTCTCGCGGGGGACCTGCGCCCATGTGGCGCGCCGGCTCGGCCTGCCGAAATTCCTGAGAGTCGGCAAGGGAATGGTCTCGCACAAGGCCTTTCCCGTCTCTCTTGCCGCCGGTCTGCTGGAGGCGGTCGTCGCCGCCATTTACCTCGACGGCGGTTTTGAAGCCGCCCGGGATTTCATCCTGCAAAACTTCGGCGCCCTGGTGGACCAGATCGATGAGGAAGAGGCGCACGGCAATTACAAGTCCCTGCTCCAGCAGTATGCTCAGGAGCAGTTCAACATCGCGCCGGCCTACGTGCTGCTGGATGAAAAAGGGCCCGATCACAACAAGTGCTTCGAATCGGAAGTGGTCATTGACCAGCGTCATTTCCCCAGTGCCTGGGGCCCGAACAAAAAGGAGGCGGAACAAAAAGCCGCCTATAATGCCCTTGTGGAACTGGGCGTGATCCAGAAATCCGCCGTGCACGACTTCAACTAAAATGCGGAGTGGTCCAGGATGGCGGGCAGTTGTTCCGTGACGATCCATGTCAGGCCGTAGAGGATCAACGCGGCCACGACGATGAACACGATGATCGAGCCGAACAGCGTGGCCGTTTCTTTCGCAAAAGGCTGCAACCGAACCTTGTGCACCTTGGTGGCCTTGTAGACGATGGCGATGGCCGCCACGAGGGGCAGGAGCCACAGCATCGAGACCGGGTCGGTGCCGATCCTCATTGGAGTCGCGAAGCTGCCCAGTATCACGGTCATGAAATCTGTCATCTCAGGGCCTCGCCTCCCGGACGCTGCGCAAGTGGGCCATGTAGACAGCGTTGACGATGCACAACAGATTGAGCAATCCCGCAATGCTCGTGTAGATTTGCCCGACCTCGCCGGCGCGGCCGTACACCAGATAAGCGGACGCCGGCTCACCCTCCATCTGGGCGAGATGGTAGGTATCAGCCACGTGATTGCCCAGGAACAGGACCGCCGGAGAGTTCATGAGTTGTGCTATATACCAGGGCTTGGCGTTCACGGGATCAACTACGCCGATCGAGCCCACGTACAAACCGGCCAGGAACGTCAGGAATATCACCACGAAGATGATGAGGCCGCGCTTCTTCTCGTGCAGGGCGAAATGTCCGGCCCCCGGTATGAGCCAGGCCAGCGCTCCGATGGTGATCAGGAACAGAGCATAGTTGCTCTTCCACTGTTGCGCCATTACGATGTTTCTCCTGCCTTCTGGTCGGCCTCGTCTTCGGAGGGCTGGTCCGCCTGCCTGATGAACTGGAAATTCATGCGTTTGAGAATGTTCTGAGGGTTCAGATGCACGATAGCCAGATTCTGGCTCTGGTTGTACTCCTCGCGAAGGAGGATCATGCTCTTCATTTTCTCGTACTCCTCTTTGCCGAGACGCTGCACCGAGAGATTCCTCAGAAGGTAATAGCTTTGGTTCGGCTTGAATGCCATGATTTGGGGCATTGACGTGGCGGTGGTCTCAGCCGGCGGAATGAGCGAATAGAGTCGGTCGACGAGCAGACCCTCGTTGCGCACCTCGTTCAGAAATCGTTGTCGCGCCGGGTTGTTGGCCACCTGTGCGGCGAGCACCTGGAGCTCGGCGCTGGAGACCCTTTGCAGACCCGCCCGTTGCTCGAGCTTGAACACATTGGGATCATTGGGGTCGGCCTTGGCCTGCTCGCCATAGAGCCGATTGAACTGGGCGATCGCTTGGTCCCACCCCTCTTTGGTCGCCAGGGCCAGAAACTCCTGGGCCCTGGTCCCGGTCGTATCCCAGGCGGCGAGCTTCTGGACGTCTTTCACGACCTCCTCTTTCACAGAGAAGCTCTTAGCCTTCTCCTTCTCCTGCGAGGGGTCGCCGAGATCGATGGTCCGGGTACTGTAAGCAACCTCCAGGCTCTCGGGGGCGGCGGCTTTTCGGGCGTCAACCACGCGGGCGATAAGCATGATATGGTCGGACAGTTCGGGAATCATTGAAGCCATCGGATCTCTGGCCGGCCCGATGGTCATGTACGTCTCCGCCTGCGGCATGGAAAGCAGGACCGTCGCGTTTTGCCCGAGTTCCTTCACGGAAAAAAGGACCTGGCTCAGAGGAACCGGACTATGCCCGTAGCTTGTCAGGTACATCCGGCCGAGGTAGGCATCGCTCTGCATGTCCATAGCATCGAGCAATCCCGTCCGGCCGCTGTGGACTGCAACGCCGTGCTTCTTGGCAAGGTCCTGAGCGATCCTCTCATAGTCGCCGGCTTTTTCTTTGCGCCGCTCGACAGTCATTTCCCCTTCACCGGTTCCGGTCGGTTGCAGATCGGCGTCGGCGAGGTTCCGGGCCTCCTGAAGAATCTGCTCGGCCTGGGTCGTGACTTTCTGACGTCGCAATTGCCTTATGACGGTGTCGGCGACCTCGACGTAGCTTTTCGCCCGTGTCACGCGCGGAGAATTCGGGTCGTTCGGGTCAGCCGGCACCTCCTCCGAGAAGGCCAGGGCACGGTTCTGCCGGTAGTATTGCTCGGCCTCTTCCCGCGTGGGGGGCTTGATGATGGATTCGACATCCTTGAGTTTCACGGCGATGTAGTCGAACTGCACGCGCGCCGGAAGCTCGTATCCGAACCCGAAAGGATTGGCCTCGTTCACGTCTCCAGGGGTATTCGCCTTGTAGCGGTCGAAATGCTCGAGCAAGGTCTCGTCGGGCGGTATCAGCTTCTTGTCCGCGAAGGCCCAGGCCTCCAGTTGTACGAGCTCGGCATCCAGCATCTCGGACTCACGGCTGGCGATGTGCCTGGCCTGCGAGTTTGTAATGTCCTCCATGGAGCAGATGGCCTGGGCGTATTGCAGCACGGCCAGCAGCTTTCCGAACGTCTCGAGTATCTGCTCCTCCGGGACATTATAGCGGCCGACGATATTCTGCATCACCCGCGCATAACTCTCGTTGTTGAACAATTGCGGGATGATTCGCCCAAGCAGCTCACCCATATCCTCGCTCTGGACATGGATTCCTGCCGTCGCGGCTTCCTCACGCAGCAGAATCCAATAAATGTCGCTCGGCGCCGTGCGGCCCCGGTACATATCGCCAAGCTGCTTGTCGCTGATACGGTACTGGCTCCTCTGTATCGTCTGCCTTACCATGTCCAGCGTGGCGGCCGAGCTTCGGTTCTGGGAGAACAGCAGCTCGGCCAACAGTATGCCGCGCAAGTCCTGTGACCGCAGGACGTCGTCGGCGCGCAACGAGGCCAGAATCTCCAGCTCCTGGCCTGCCATCATGCGGTCGTAATGCGTGATCTTCTTCCTTTGGCCGTAGTGGGCGACGGCCTTGTGGATTCCGCCGCTGCCGCGCAGCAGGAAGGTCAGCGAGGATCCCCCGATGAAGCCGACCATCAGGACGATGACCACCACGGCCAGGATTTTCGTCTTGTTCTTCCTAAACCATTTGACCAAGTTCATGCGGATCCCATTTATTATTTACAATTTGCGATTCACGATTTACCATTCATTATCCGTCGTCCGACCCGGCCCCAGGGGCGGCAAAACGCCTTGGGCGGCGGCAAACAGTGTATACTAAATACGAAATGGTAAACTGTAAATGGAAAATCGCAAATCCATAGAGGCCTTTGTCCAGGCCTGTGAGTATCTGCCGGGGGGCGTCAACTCGCCGGTCCGGGCCTTCGGCGGGGTGGATCTCAAGCCCTTGTTCATTGCCCGGGCCAAAGGCTCGAAGATATTCGACATCGACGGCAATGAGTATGTCGATTA
>CAYFUB010000498.1:0-6374 GCA_964346195.1 uncultured Pirellulales bacterium | reverse complement strand
GGGGGCCCCAACGATCTGGGTTACGAACGGGAGAAACGTCTTATCCGGAGGCCAGGTCCTTCGGCTTCGCCTCAGGATGACTGAGTCTGTGCCGCGCAGGAATTTTCCATAATCCGTATAACGTGTAGCCGGGAGGTGCCGGGGGACAGATGACGGACGATGGAAAACGGACAATAGATGGTGTAGAACACGTGACGCCGGACGCGAATTGCCATGTCCCCTCTGTTCTACGCCCACCGTCCTCCGGCCCACGGGGCCGTCTCCCGCGGTCGCCTCTGCCTGTGGCTATCCCTCCGGCAGAAACCGGCACACTCCGCGGCGCGGCGGGCGAGACCGCCAGTCCCATAAACAACCGCCTCATGAGGGCCATGCGAGATATCTTGTACCGGGACTTCGCACAAGAGATCATCGAGAGGCACGTCGTTCACGCGCGACACGAGTACGAGGACCGAAGAGTGCTCGAGCAGATCATCATTCCCTTCATCCTGTCCAGGTTCGAGCCGCAAACCGTGCTTGATATCGGACGTGAGCCTTATGAAGCCTTCTACAACGAGTTCTATGTAGGCCGGGAGCTCTGGACGATAGACTGGGACGCGGCGCGAACACGGTTCGGCTCTCCCAACCACATCGTCGACGACGTTGCCAATCTGCGAGATCACTTCCCCGAGTGCTATTTTGATTTCGTGCTGATGAACGGCGTCTTCGGCTGGGGCCTCAATCAGAAGAAATCCATCGAGAAGGCGCTCGCGGCCGTTCACGCCATCCTGCGACTCGGTGGCATCTTCGTTCTGGGCTGGAACGACGCCCCGGACCTGGTCCCCGTCCCTCTGACGCAAGTGCAAGCTCTCAAAGAGTTTACGCCCTATCACTTCGAGCCTTTGAACGGGACCTCGTTCAAGTGTTCCACCTGCGAGCACACCTACAGCTTCCACACGCGGTGATCAATGCATGGGGAACTGGGTGCAGAGTTCCTGGATCTTCTCCCTGATCGCAGTCTTGAACGTCTGATTGAGGCGGTACTCCCGTTCGCCGAGGATTTCAACATGCGTCAGGACATCGTCCACCAGGCGACAGATGACCTGCATTTGGGCCTTGCCCATGCCGTTCCGCGTGACGATGGGCGTGCCTAGGCGCACGCCGCTGGTGATCCGCGCGCTGCGAGTGTCATAGGGCAGCCGGTTCATATTGACGATGATACCGCAGTCCTCCAGGCCCTTCTGGGCGATCAGGCCGGTCAGCCCCGGGCGCAGGTTCGCAACATTAGCGAGAAGCATGTGATTATCGGTCCCGCCGGTCAGAACGTCGTAGCCCCTGCGCAGGAATTCCTCCGCGAGGACCTTGGCGTTTTCGACGATGCGGAACTGCCGGTCTCTGTACTCGGTTGAGAGCATCTCCCTGAAGAAAACTGCCTTAGCGGCGATATTGTTCAGGTAAGGCGTTCCCTGGAAGCCCGGGAAGGTGGTCTTCTCGATCCGCTCCCACAGCGGCACGGACTTGCGACCCACCTCGAAAGGCCGGTCGAAGTCGCGACCCATCAGGATCAGCCCGCCGCGCGGGCCGCCGGGCTTATAGGTGCTCGTCGTCGTGAAGTGGGCCTGGTCCACCGGCGACGGATGCGCCCCGGCGGCGACCAGGCCGGAAATATGCGAGATATCCGCCATGAGGAACGCATCGACTTCATCCGCGATGGCCCGGAAGCGGGCGAAGTCTATCGTGCGCGAATAGGCGCTGGCCCCGCAGACAATCAGTCTGGGTCGGAAACGCCGGGCCTGCGCACGAACGGCCTCGTAATCGAGCAGAAAACTGTCGGGGCCGACGCGGTAATGCTCCACCTCGAAGAACTTGCCCGCAAACGAAACAGGAGCGCCGTGTGAGACGTGCCCCCCCTGGTCCATGGCCATGCTCAGAAGGCGGTCTCCTTTTTCGAGGAGCGCCGTCAGCACGATCTGGTTGGCGCCGGTGCCGGAATGGGGCTGCACGTTGGCGTACTTCGCTTGGAAGACCTCCCGGGCCCGGGCGACGGCCAGGGCCTCCAGGCAATCGACGACCTCGCAGCCACCATGGAAGCGCGCCCCGATGAAGCCCTCGGTCGTCTTGTTCTGCACGACGGACCCCAGCGCCGCCAGGCCGGCCCGCGAGCAGTGATTCTCCGCCGCGATGAGCTGGAGCGTGTTCTGCTGGCGGTCATACTCCCGGGCGACAAGCTGATAGACCTCCGCATCGGCGTCCGCCAGCGCGCCGGGCAGATCCCGGTGGTACTGCTCGCTGCTCAGCGCCTTCAGGCCGGCCGGCTCGACGACTTCATGGACCTCCTTGTCGGTACATTCGAGCATCTCGCGGGCAGATTCATCTCTCGACATGCGCAGGAACCTTCAAATCCACTTTTCGGCAAGACCATCGGCACGCCGGGCCCCATGCTTACGCTTGCGTAAGCCTGATTCTCTCGCGGTCGACCGAGCATGCCCACGCTTGCGTGGACATGGCACCCAGCCGCGGGCCTTGGGGACGGCTTCCATGCATTCGCGCCGGACCATCGCCAGGCTTCGCTTGACGATGCCACCCAAATCTCAAGAACTTGGGACGAACACAACAAGTCTGTCCATGCCACCCAGAGGATGGGCTTCTCGCACACCCTCTTGGACTTCATTATCGGCAGGGGCCGCGGTTCAACTGAAGAAACTGCGGACGATGTCGTTGAAAGTCACATAGATGAGCAGAACCAGCACGAGTACCCAGCCCGCATAAGCCACAATGCCCTGGGTGCGTTCGTTCAGCGCCGAGCCTTTGACCTTTTCCACCAGCATCAGCACGATGAGCCCGCCGTCGAAAGGCGGCAGGGGCAGGAAGTTGATGACCGCGATGGTCGCGCTGATCAGACCAAGAAAATAGGCATAGTTCACCAACGGCTGTTCGGCGACGATTCGATAGCTGACCGTAATGATCCCCACGGGGCCCATGAGGTTCTTCGGGCTGATCAACCCGCCGATCAGTTGCTTCAAGGTGACGTAGGTCTGGGCGATGAACGTCCACGTCCGGCGATACCCCATGCCGAGCGCATGGATCGGGCTGTCGGCCCGGTACAGACGCTCGACCGGCTTGAAAGGAATGAGCTCCTCGGGCAGGTCCGGCCCCACCGTGATGGGTTCCCGCGCCTGGGCCGTTTGCAGCGTCACCCCTCCCTCAGCCTGGCCGTCGAGCTGGTATTCGAGAGTCACCTCCTGCTCTTCCCACCGTCGTATCTCCCCGATCACCTCGTAGAAGCTCGACACGGGTTTGCCATTGACGCTGACGATTCGCGCCCCACGAGGAATCTCCAGGGCCGGCGGTCCCCCCTCGACCGATATCGTCTTGGCCACCACGGCGTGCTCGGCGTCCAGCGCCGGGTAGAAGCCGATCACGACACGGTCCGTCTGCGGGTCGCGTCGGGGCGTGACAGTCACCTCCAGGGTCTGCTCCACGCCGTTGGCGTCGGCCCGCAACACCTTGATAGGCAACGGCTTACCCTCGTACCGCGCGGTAATCTCGCGCAACTCCTTGTACGTCGGATACTGCACCTCCCCGGTGGCAAGGATAATGTCGCCTGCCTTCAGGCGCGCAACCAGGTGCGCCACGCTTTCGTCCAGGCCGCCGGCGCGTGCCGGACGCAACTGCTTGCCGTTGACCTTCATCACACGCAGGCGAGGCACCATCGAGTAAACGTGCCTCAGGTCCTCTTCGGATTCCACCTTCCCGTTCTTGGCCACCGGCCAGTAGAGAGGAAATTCGATCTGAACCGGCTCGACGCCGTTCTCGCCCGTCGGGCGCTCGACCGTGACATCGACGCTGGATGCCAGGGTATCTTCGGCAATGGCGACAAAATCCCGATAGTGCTCCACCTTCCGGCCATTGACGGCCACCACGCGATCGCCGGGCAACAGCCCGGTCTGCTCCCGCAGAATATTGGGCTCGTCAATCCTGGCGATGGTCAGGCTCAGCGGCTGGGTGATCCCGAACTCGCGGAAGCTGCCGTCGGGCAGAGTCTCAGCGAGGAGCTCGGTCTCCCAGGTCGAGCCGTCGGGACGGCGCACCGTAACCGGGATCGGCTCGTTGGCGTTGGACAGCGCCGCAGCGATAAGAATATCACTGAAATCGAGGTCTTCGGTCTTGCCGTCGATCTTGATGAATTCGTCGCCCGGCTGGAGGCCCGCCTTTGCCGCCGGGGAGTCAGGCGCCACCCGCCCGACCACCGCCGGAGGCAGACGGATGCCGACCAGGAAGACAATCATGAAAATGACAGCCGCACTGATGACGTTGAAGGTCACCCCCGCGGCGATGACCGCGCTGCGAATCCGCACCGGCTTGTTCGCAAAAGACCGCGGATCGTCCACTTGCTTCACGGGACCAGTGTCCTCCTGGCCGAGGAGCTTTACGTAGCCACCGAACGGGAATAATCCGATGCGATACTCCGTCTCCTCCATCTCTTCGGTCGGCTCGGCATCCTTGCCGGAGGTAAGGCTCGGCAGCACCCGGAATTTGACGCCGGCCTTCGTCCGACGAATCCCCAGTAGCGTCGGGGGCATGAAAATTGAGAACGCCTCAACTTTGATCCCCCCCACCTTGGCGATGAGAAAGTGCCCGAACTCGTGCACGAGTACGACGGCGCCGAAACCGAGCAGAACCAGCGCGACGTTGCTGACGACGCCGATGTTCCGCACGATAAGATAGATCACCACCCCCAGGATCGCGGCCCAGAATATGCCGCTACACATCCTCGTCCATGACTTCTGTGTTTCCGACATCCATACACTCCAGGAATTTGCGATTTACCATTTATGGTTTACTATTTGCCCTCGTACGGCGGGCCTGGCGCCCGGCGCGCCGGCAAATCGCAAACAGGAAACCCCGTTCACGCCCGTTTATCCCCTCGGCCGACGAGTAGCTTATCCCTGACGACTCTCCTGGCCCAGGCATCGGCTTCGAGCAGCCCCTCGAGCGACATCGTGTGCCGGACCTCGTGCTGGTCCAGGCAGTGTTCCACAAGCTCGATGATCTGCGGGAACCTGATCCTGCCGGCCAAAAACTCTTTCACCGCCGCCTCATTAGCGGCATTGAACACCGCCGCCGCCGTGCCGCCGGTCCGGGCCACCTCATACGCCAGCGGCAGCGCCCGAAACGTCTCCAGGCTTGGCCTCTCGAACCGCAGTTGCCCAATTTCCTCGAGCCGCAAATGCTTTGCCACACCTGTCACCCGCCGCGGATACGTCAGGGCATACTGAATCGGCAAGCACATGTCCGGCTCGCCAAGCTGGGCGATGACCGAGCCGTCCACAAACTCGACCAGAGAATGCACGATCGACTCGGGGTGAATCAATACCTCGATCCTGTCTACCGGCACGTCGAACAGCCACCGGGCCTCGATCACCTCCAGCGCCTTGTTCATCATGGTTGCCGAATCAATGGTGATCTTCGGGCCCATGTTCCATACGGGGTGCAGCAGCGCCTGTTCTAAGGTCACCTCTTCCAGATCGTTGCGGCTCGCCCCGCGGAACGGCCCGCCGGAACCGGTCAGCAGAATCCGCCGGACCTCCCGCGTCGAGCCCGATCGCAGCGCCTGAAACACCGCCGAGTGTTCGCTGTCCACGGGCAGCAGCGTGCTGCCGTGCTCTTTCGCCGTTCGGGTGAGCAGCTCACCCGCCATCACCAGCGGCTCCTTATTGGCGATAGCCAGCCGCTTGCCGGCTTGCGCCGCCGCCAGCGCCGAAGGAAGCCCGGCCGCCCCCACCACCGCCGTCAGCACCGTATCGACCTCGTCGCACTGTACGAGTTCCGTGAGGCTCTCGCGACCCACCAGAACCGTCAGATCCAGACCGTCCACCAGGCCTCGGAGCCGGGCCGCAAAATTCCCGTCGGTTACGGCGACGAAGCGGGGCTTATATCGTCGGGCCTGCTGGGCCAGAAGCTCCACGCTGCTGTGAGCGCTGAGCCCGACCACGTGGTATTCAGGCCCCAGAGCCTCAATGACGCGTAGCGCGTTGCGGCCGACGGAGCCGGTGGACCCAAGAATCGCGATTCCTCGTGGCATAGGTAAAGGCAAAATAACGCCTCTCGTCGCACCAATAGACAAAAACACCAGTATGACAGAAGTAGCCAATCTGTCAAGCCGAAACCACCCCACACCGAGGCAAAGGGTGCACGTCATGTTTGTAGGTAGATTCGGCGAAGACCCTCTGGAACTGTCATTTCGACCGGAGGCCGAAGGTCGGAGCGGAGAAATCTGGCTATGGACAAGAGGCACCTTCCCTTCGCGGCCAGATGTCTCGACTGCGCTGACGCTTCGCTCGACATGACAGACCAGGCAAGATATCTGTATTACCTCCAAACATGACACGCACCCC
>CAYFUB010000497.1:0-6070 GCA_964346195.1 uncultured Pirellulales bacterium | reverse complement strand
GATGCGGCCAGCGGCAAGGAACTCCGGCGGCTCACTGGGCACCGCGGCACCGTCTGGAGCGTGGCGTTCAGCCCGGACGGGCGGTGGTTGGCCAGCGCCAGCGATGACCAGACGGTACGCCTGTGGGATGCGGCCACCACCGGGCGGGAACTCCGCCAACTCACCGGGCACGGGCGCCTCGTCTCCAGCGTCTCGTTCAGCCCTGACGGGCCGTGGCTGGCCAGCGGCGGCAGCGACCAAACAGTGCGCCTGTGGGACGCCGGTACCGGTAGGCTACTGCGGGCGCTGGAAGGGCACACAGGGGAGATCCAGCGAGTCACGTTTTCCCATGATGGGCGGTTGCTGACGTCCAAGGGCGCTGACGATACGATCCGACTGTGGCGCTGCGATACCTGGGAAGTAGTCGCCGTCATTCCGGAGCCAGCAAATCAGGCGTTGTGGATGCCGGCGCTGGCCTTTCATCCCACTTTGGCGTTGCTTGCCACAGTGGGCTCGGCGCCAGGGACGCCTGCGGCAGACTGTGGCAAACTAATCCATCTCTGGGAACTGGATCTCGATATTCTGCTGGGTAAGACGTCCGTTGTCAAGAAGCCACGTCGCAGTATTCATCATACTACAGCCAAGATAGTCCTTGTGGGCGATTCTGGCGTGGGTAAGACCGGATTGGGCTGGCGGTTGGCGCATGGCGAGTTCAAAGAGCACTCTTCCACCCACGGCCAGCAGTTCTGGGTGCTTGAAGAACTGCACACCCGTCGCAAGGACGGCACCGAGTGTGAAGCTGTCCTCTGGGACCTCGCAGGCCAGCCCGATTATCGGCTCATCCACGCGTTATTTCTTGATGATGCGGATTTGGCGCTGGTACTCTTCGATCCTACGGACAGCCGCGACCCACTGCACGGAGTGGAGTTCTGGCTCAAACAGCTCCGCGCCAACGGAACTTCGCAAGCTCAACATCGCGGGCAGCAAGACGGTTCAAAAACTAGTGCAACGGTTCTTGTCGCCGCACGCTGCGACCGTGGCATGCCCACGCTCACACAGGAAGAGCTCGATGCCTTCGTGCGCAATCGTGGCCTTAGGGGCTATGTCCGCACTAGCGCGAAAAGAGGCGAGGGCCTGGACGAATTGCTGAAGTGCATGAAATCTCTGATCCCATGGGAGGAGAAAGCCGCCACCGTCACGACCATCACGTTCAAGCGGATCAAGGACCACGTGCTGGCGTTGAAAGAAAGCACGCGAAGAAAGAAAGTGATCCTTAGTCCAGCCGAATTGCGGCAACGCCTCATGAAGACGCAGCATCGCTGGAAGTTCACCGATGCGGAGATGATAACCGCCGTTGGACATCTGGAAAACTATGGCTACGTCAAGCGATTGCACACGTCCAAAGGCGAAGAGCGAATTCTACTTGCCCCGGAACTGCTGAATAACCTGGCGGCCTCCTTCGTCGTCGAGGGGCGCGCTAATCCCAAGGGCTTGGGTTCCCTGGAGGAAAAACGCCTGCTCGACGGCAATTACTCATTCCGCGAGTTGGACGGCCTTGCGCAGGACGAACAGGACATCTTGCTGGATTCTGCCACACTGCTTTTCATCGAGCACCACGTGTGCTTCCGCGAGACGGACCCGTTGACGCAGCAATCCTATCTAGTCTTTCCGGAGTTGATCAACCTCAAGAAACCCATGCTGGAGAATGAGAAGCCGACCGAGGACAGCGTAGCTTACACGGTGGCCGGCCCGACGGAGAATGTGTTTGCCTCGCTGGTGGTCCTGCTGGGGTACACGCACACCTTCACCCGCACAAATCAGTGGCAGAACCACGCGCGCTATGAAGTCGGTGATGGTCTGGTATGTGGCTTTCGCCAGGCCGCCGAACGTGACGGCGAGCTGGACCTTGTCCTGTATTTTTGCCGGGACGTACCCGAGCGGGTGCGGATGCTTTTCCAGAGTCTCTTCGAAAACTTCCTGGCCCGTCGTAACTTGACGGTGATGCGTTACGAGCCGGTCGTGTGCGGCAAGTGCCGCCATCCCCTCGATCGCTCCGTGGTGCGCCAACGGATGAAAGAGGGCAGGATGTTCGCCTGCTGTAACGAGTGCGGCCAGAGGCTCTCGCTGCCAAAAGAAGAACCCATTCAGTTGACGCGCGAACAGCAGGCCCAGGTTGATGCTCAACGTCAGGCTGCCGACGAGCGCACCCGCTTCGAGCAGGCCATCTTCCGCGTGCAGAACTATGCTACGGAGCAGGGGATCAGAGTACCCGAATGCTTCATCAGCTATGCCTGGGGCGTGAAAGAGCACGAACGATGGGTGGAGAAGTCGCTGGCCAAGGACCTGCAGAAGGCGGGGATCGACGTGATACTGGATCGCTGGGAGAACGCTCGTGTGGGGGCGAGCGTGTCACGCTTTGTGCAGAGGATAGGCAGAGCGAGCCACGTGATCGTAGTCGGTACGCCCTTCTACGTGGAGAAGTACGAGAACAAGAATCCTGAGCGGGGCTACGTCGTGGCCGCCGAGTTCGACATTGTCTCCAATCGGATGATCGGCACCGAATCAGAGAAGAACAGCGTGCTGCCAATCCTGCTTGATGGAGAAAAAGCAACTTCTTTCCCGGTGTTGTTGCATGACCGCATCTACGCTGATTTCCGCAAGGAGGAAGACTACTTCCTCGCGGCGTTCGATCTAATCCTGAGTCTCTATGCGATTGCCCCGAACGATCCGGCCGTAGCCGATTTGCGCGAGTCGTTTGACGAATGGAGTTAAGGTAAAGGGGAACGACAACGCTGGCACGCCTCTCCCGCAAGGCCGTGCGGCGTGTGTCGCGGGCCTCCTGCCCGCGATTCGAGGGCGGGACGCCCTCGACACTTCACATCCGCGGTCACATGCAAATGCCCTGTGCGGTCGGGTCAGGGGGCGCGCAGGATTTGGTCGACGGCCTCGTAGAACTCGCTCAGGCCGAAGGGTTTCCTCAGGAGACGCAGGTTGTTCTCTTTCAAGTAGTCCTCCGTTTCCGGTGCCACGTCGGCGCCGCAGAAGAGGAAATGCCTCTGGAGATGGGAGTCGTACTGGACCGCCCGCCGGTAGAACTCCAGCCCGTCCATGCCCGGCATCCGAATGTCGCAAACGATCACGTCGTGGAAATGGTCTCGGAGTTTGTTCAGGGCTTCGCGGCCCTCAGCGGCGGTGTCCACGGCCCCGCGGCGGCTCAACAGTGAGGCGAGCAGCCGGCGCAACGGCTCATGATCGTTAACCACCAGGAACCGGACCTCGCCCACAAAGGGCAGCGTGCTCACGTCGATCGAAGGTCTTAGCTCGCGCGGAAGCTCGTCGATGAAATCCTGAATACGTAGCAGATGCGCCTGGACCTCACGGGTGACGCGTTCTCCTTCCCGACCGGTCTTGTGGTATTCGTCGCTGACGTAAAGGAAGATACGGTTCCACTCCGAGGCCTCCACTCGAGCCACGTACTCCAGCAGGTCCCTCTGGGTGACGCGCGACTGGTCGAGGAGCCGCTCGAAGCGTTCCAGAAGGCCTTCGACTTCGCGGCGCGTCTGCTCGTCCAGCACGATGTCCAGAGCGGGTCGATCCTGCAAATGACGAAGATGCTCGGCGGCGGCCGCCATGTACTCGGCATGTGTCTTCTCGTCCTGCGCCAGGCCGGCCAGGAAACCGGAGAAAGAGGCATCGTCCACACAAGACGTAGCCGCCTTTGTATACAGATTGCCGACCCGCTCTTCGACTTGCCTGAGCCAGTTGACTACGTCTCTGATGTCCCCCAGTGCCGAAGTACCCATCTGCTCACCTCCCACAGACCAGACACCCTTAGCACCCAATCCTCTAAGGGGCATGCTATCCTGCGACCGGCGGGCATGTCAATTGCTTCGGATACGTATTTTGAGGGCGGAAAAAGAAACCGGGGCACTGTGGTTTGCCGGCGGCAGTCCGCGCCCGTCCGCAGGTGTGCGACTGAATTTTCGTGGGCCGGGACGTGCATCCATTCTGTCCTCCTGAGCGCCAGCAAAGGATCCGAGTTGAGCATGGTAACCAGCCTCGGTTCTCTTCGTGGGCCAGATGCTTGGGGCCCCAAGCGCGATATTTCGCGTCTGGGGAAGCCCTTCGCTTCGCTCAGCATGACGAATCCAAGTGACTCCGCCACAAAATGTACTCGCACACACCCGCAGGGGCTGAAGCCTATTTCGTAGACTGCCGGCCAGGAAGCAAGTATGATGCTGAAGTCTGTATTCCGTCAGTAGGATCAAGCATGCGAGAGAAGAATGAGTCGAAATCCGAGAAGCCGGGTCTTCTTGAAGGCCCGGGGGCCGACGAGCGGTCGCGGGCCGGACCTGCGTCTTGTCGCAGAATTCACCGCTGTTGCGGTCTTGCTGCTTGGCGGACCTCTGAGCTTGTGTGTCAACCCGCCGGACAGTGACGTCGGGAAAATCTTCGCCTTTCTTGGCTGGCCCCTGCCTCCAGGCAGCGGGTGCAGAGGGCAGCCTACTGCTCGCCAGCGGCTTCCTGGTCGATGGACTGTTCGAGTTTCTGCAACTCGGCCTCGGCGTTCTCTTCCGTGATTTCCTTGTCGGCTTCGGCCTTGTACTCGGCGGCTGTTTTGGTCTGCTCCTGCTGGGCGGACGGCTCATTCGACGATTCGCCGCAGCCGCTGAAACCCACGAGGCACACGATTACGGTAGGCCACGTCGCGATGGTTTTGCGTAACATCGTTCAACTCCCTGAATCCCTTACCGGGACCAATTAACTGTACCCACGGACGGCGGCTCTATTGCTGCGGCTCACCCTGACGATCCCTGGTCGTCTGTCGTTTCGTGCGCCGGCCCGATTCGCCGCCGGTGGCGCCCTCGTCGGTTTTCGTTTGTTCCTGCTCGGGCCGGTTGTGACCTTCCACCATGTCGTTGGCATCCCTGGGGGACGTCTCTTTTGGCCGATCCGCACCGACCCGACGTCGCGGCTTATCAACATCGGTCGGTCCGGCCGACGGTGTCGTGCCTCCCACCGCTCCCGACGGCTGATTCGCTCGTTGCTGTGCCTGCAACTGTTGGAGCTTACGGCCGTAGACCTCCTGCTCCTTGGCAATCAGCCTGTCCACCCGGGCGATCATTTCCGTGTCGCCTTTCTGGACGGCCAGTTCGCGGATGCGTGCCAACCGGGCCTGGCGCTCCATGTGCTTGGCCCGCTCGTGCTGAAGCTGCTTCTGGAACGCCTGGAGCTGCTGCTGCCCGCCTTTGCCCTTTCCTTTCTCCGCCGTCTGCGAGGGCTGACCGGTCTTCTTACCCTGAGGACCGCCTCCCTTTTGCCCGCGTGCCGGGCCGCTCTGGTCCGTCTGTCTTACCGCTTTGCCCACTTTCTCCGACTTGGCAGGTTTGTCTTGACTGTCGGGCTCATCGGTCGTGGCCGTAGAGGTATCCCGAGCTTTGCCCGTTTTTGAGGCACGCTCGCCTTGGCGCGCCGCCCCGCCTTTGCCCTGCGCCCAGGCCGAGGCGCCGGTCCAAACCAAGACCCCCACCACACACAGCGAAGTGATGGACGTTCTCATCGTTGGCTCTCCTAAAATAGAAACTCCTGGTTTTGCGCCGTTCGCGCACAGAACGATACGGCCCCGTGTCCCATGAGTCAATAGCATCAAGGCCCTTTCCATCGCAAGGAGATACCTGAATCGACGACAGAGGGTGCAAGGCACGTCAGGGGCGACAGGAGACCATAGCGGAGAGAGGCTGATGTGCGCCGTTCGATACATGGACTCAGGTCTCGTCTTATCTCATTATAGGACCCATAGTGCAGGGCCGCACGGGGTATGCGCCCAGATTTCGCGGCAGGCCATGTACGTAGGCTGTAGGGGCGAATCGTGATTCGCCCCTGCCCAGACGCAATGTATCGCGTCTGAGGTCCCCACAATGGGGTCCGTGCAAGCGGCGTCGCCTCCTGCGCGTCTGTCGTTCCCACGAGATTCAGTCGGCCCCGCCACGAGACGCCGCCAAAAAAGGGTTGCGTAAGCTGCGTATTGGCGGTAAAATACATAAGACAGGGAACTGGATTTGGGCGCTATCGAAGCGCGGCAGCACGCGGA
>CAYFUB010000496.1:0-9610 GCA_964346195.1 uncultured Pirellulales bacterium | reverse complement strand
GAAGGTATCCTGGCCCGACTCCTGCGACTTGCCGATGACCACGCCCGTCAGGAGCGAGCCGTCGGGCTTGAAGAACTTCACGACGTGGCGGGCCTTGGCCTCGGTCACTTCGAGGTCCTCGTGATTCTTGGCGTTGTCCGTATAGATGCCGGAGGTCTTGATGTCCAGCGACTTCGTGATCAGGTCGTTGATCTGCTTCGCGTCGGCGGGATAATTCACTTTGTTCACGACGACGAATTGGCTTCCCTGACGCTCGATTTTGACCGCATCGTCGCCCTCGCCCACCGTGATGCTGCCGATGGCCGCCGGGTCCAGGCCCTGGATGAGGTACGCGGGGCCGGACTGAACGACTCGCCCACCAACGGAAAGGCGTGCCTGCACGACCGCCAGAAGAACCATCGCCGCCGCCACCACGGCCAGGACACCGAGTTTCTGGTTGCTCATCGATATTGCCCCTAATGATATTGATGATTTACGATTTACTATTTACGATTTCACGATGACGCGAGCCGGACTTTGTCACAATCGTAAGTAACAAATAGTAAATGGCAAATTCTTCATGCGTCGCTCGCGTGACTGATATAATGCCGCCTGCGGGCGCTACGCCAGATGCCCAGCACGACGGCGGCAAGCATGATCACGCTTGGCACGGCCGCCATGTTGAGCATTTCCAGCTTGTTGCCGAGCTGGTCGGTCCGCTCGCGGCGCTTCGCCTTGATGGCGCGCAACTGCCGCTGCGCCTCGTGAATCTTCAGCTCCAGCTCGCGCTTCTGCTGCACAATGGTGCTGCCGAGAACCTCCTGCTGGTCCTGCTCGTTGGCGGAGGAGACGAGGTTTTGCAGCTTCTGGTTGAAACCCTCGATTTGCGCGTTGACCACAGCGATCTCGTCGGCCGTCTCCTTTTCGGCTTCCTCCTCGATCTTGTCGACGACGGTGAAGGGCCGCTTGAAGTTGCCGCGCGACCGGATCGCGATCAGGTCGCCGGAGCCGCCGAGGTCTTCGACCGCGTTGAGCAGCAGGGCGCTGTTGTCGCCCATGACGATCTTGCCGAAGAAGGAATTGGCGTAGGCCATCTGATCGCTGACGAAGTCCACGTCGGAGAAGACGATGACGGCACAGTCTTCCTTGGCTTCGGCCAGACCCGTGATGTGCTTCTTGACCGTCTTGGGGGCGTTGGGGTCTTCATCCTTATCCTCGTCATCATCAGCGCTGGGGGCTGGGACCTCGACCTCGATGCCCTCGGGGAAGCTGCTCTTGAACCGGCCCGTGACCAGGTAGCCCATCGAGACCGGCTGTACCCCGTCGGTGAAGTTGGCCATCAGCTTGGCCGGGTCGGGATACATGATCTCGAACGGGCTGCCCACCTTCCAGGCGTTGCCCTTGTCGGTGGTCGTGACCAGCGGCGTGCGCCGGACTTGCACGGACTCGTCGGCTTTGTTGTCCGACGGCTGGTTCGAATCCGCCGGTTTCTTCGCGCCGGCCTCTTGGATTTCCTTCAGCACGCCGGCAAAAAGCACGCGCACCTGGTTGAGGTCCGTCGTGACGACGCTGTCCGTGTTGAAGCACGGCGGCTTCAGCTCGAGATACCCGATAACTCTCTCCGGCCTCTGGTTGCGGCTGACGTTGGCCAGCATCGCCAGGGCCCGGTCGCCTGCAAACGTGTTCTTCGGCATCTCCAGGCCCCAGGTCCGCAGCAGCCGCTCCAGGCTCGAGCTCTGGTCCTGCTGCGAGAACTGCATCGGATTGCGCTGGGGGCGGTCGGCCATGCAGTGCGGGTCCACGCAGACAATCGTCCGCCCGCCCTTGAGGACAAACTGGTCGATGGCGAACTGCGTCTTCTCGGGCAGGTTCTTCGGGTGAACGACCAGGAGGATGTCCACGTCGTTGATGTCGTTCACGTCCGTGGGGACCGTCGTCACCTCGTACTTGGCCCGGAGTTGCTCGACAATCGCCCACGGGGGCTCGGGCTGCTGGCCCTGCATCTGCATCATGCGGGCCATATAATCGCTGGTGTCCTGTCCCATCACGGGCAGCGAGCTCAGGACGCCGATCCGCTTCTTCTGCCGGGTGATCGCCGTGTCGATCAGGTAGCTGATGTCGTATTCGACGAAATTGTGGCGGTCGGGCGAGAAGAAGGGGATGACCTTTTCGACGCCGAACTGCGTCTGCACGACCAGCCCGAAAAAGAAATTCTCTTCCTGCGTGATGGGGAACCGTTGCAGGCCGAAGCGAATGGCCTGCTCCTCGTCCTGCGAGAAGGGCCGCGGATCGATCACTTCGAGCTGCACCATGCCCTTGGACACGGCCACGTACTCCTCCAGCAGGGCCTTGACGAACTCATAGTAGTTGTTGAAGTAGCGAATCTGGTCGGGCGCCTTCATCGCCGCCGTCTTGGCATAGAACAGCTTGGCCTTGATCGGCTGATTGAGCTTGCCCAGAATGGCCTTGGTCCCGTCGGAAAGCGTGTACATGCCCTGCTCGGTGACATCCAGCTTCACGCGGCTCCCGAGGTTCTGGCAGATACTGATCCCGCTGAACGCGATGATCAGGACAAGAATCACGCCGATGATCGCTCGTATCGTTCGGTTCATCAACTGGCCTTCCTTTCATCCAAAATGACCGTACAGGCGGCTATCCAACCCACGATCAGCACGACAAAATATGCAAGGTCCCGGAACTGCACGACGCCCCGCTGCAGGGATTCGAAATGCGTCAGAAAGCTCGTGCCTTCCACAGCGGAAACCAGCCCCGCTGGCAGGAACGTCGAGAGGTAGTTCAGCGTGGTGGGCATCCCCGCGAACACCAGGGCGGCGCAGGCGACGACCGACAAGACGACCGCAATCACCTGACTCTTCGTGACGGCCGAGAAGAAGCAGCCCACCGCCAGGAACCCGCCGGCCATAAGGAAGCTGGCCAGGTAACCCACTGCGATCAATCCGCCGTCGGGGTCGCCGAGATAGGCGACGGTCAGCACCATCGGAAACGTCAGGGCCAGGGCGATGCCGAGGAAGACCCACGCGGCCAGGAACTTGCCCACGACCGCCTGCGTGATCGTGACCGGCAGCGTGAACAGCAGCTCGACGGAGCCAACCTTGCGCTCCTCGGACCACAGACGCATCGCGGTCGCCGAGGCCATGAACAGCAACAACAGCGGCAGGTTGGTGAAGAACGCCTGCATGTCTGCCTGCCGGCCTTCGTAGAAGCCCCTGTAATTGAACGTCAGGTAGCCGGCAAAGAACAGGAAAATGACCAGAAAGACGTACGCGAGAGGTGTCGTAAAGTAGCTCTTCAGCTCCCTCTTGAATACCGCCAAAAGGCTATTCATGGGGTCTCCTTGTTGATTATTGATAAATGATCATTGATTATTTGCGCCCTGTGCGGCACCGTTCCCTGCCGCCCGCCACGCTTTTCCAATCATCAATTATCCATCATCCTTTTCTTCGTAATCTTTCGGAAGATCTCATCGAGGCTGGCGTGGTGCTTTTCTTTCAACTGCTTCGGGGTCGAGTCCACGAGCACCTTGCCCCGGGCGATGATGATGGTCCGCGAGCAGATGGCCTCGACCTCCTCCAGGATGTGCGTGGAGACGATGATGCACTTGTCCTCGCGCATCGCGCCGATGAGCTTGCGGACATCGCGCTTCTGGTTGGGATCGAGGCCGTCGGTGGGCTCGTCGAGGATCAGCACCGGGGGGTCGTGAATCAGGGCCTGGGCCAGGCCGACGCGGCGTTTGTACCCCTTGGACAGCGTCTCCACGGTCTGGTGGTAGACCGACTCGATGGCGCACATGGGCACGATGCGGTCGAGGGCCTTTTTGCGGGCCGGACCTTTGATCTGCCGCACGTCGCAGATGAAGTTGAGGAACCCCCCTACCGTCATTTCCGGGTAGGCCGGCGAGTTCTCAGCCAGATAACCCAGCGACCGCCGGACCTCCACCGGATTCTTCAGGATGTCGTGGCCGCACACGCTAGCCGTTCCGCTGTCCGGACGGATGTAACAGGTCAGCATGCGCATCGCCGTGGTCTTGCCCGCCCCGTTGGGCCCGAGCAGGCCCAGCACCTGCCCCTTTTCCACATTGAACGAGACACCGTCAACGGCAACCACCGGCCCGAAGCTACGCCGCAGCTCTTTGACCTCAATCATAACCGGCTCCAAACCAAACGACTGATGATCGACGATTGATTACGGATGATTTGTAACCTGCGCGCCGGCCCTCAATGTAGCCTGGCACCCTTAGCCAATCACCAAAATCAATCATCCTTTGTCAATGCACCGACTTTCCCCTCACGAATAAACGGTATAAATTTACGGATTACTGCTTGACAGTCAAGACCCCTATCCCGATTATTTTTGTTCCGTGTTCAAGGCCGTGCCCGAAGTAGGTCGTGCGTCCTCGCACGACGTTTTGCGGCGAGCCAGGACGCTCGCCTTACTCAGTTGTTTTCGTTCCGTGTCAGGGCCGCGGGCCGTGTCCAAAGGGACAGCCGCCGCAAGTTGAAAAATATCTACGAAATAGAGGCCCGGTTTGTTCTCAGGGACTTGCGGCCGATTTTCGCAGGGGGGCAAAAGTGAGCCAAGTCGCCAAAGTGGCGTTCATGGATTATGCCGGCAGCATCGCGAAGGCACTCGACCTGATCGGGGCCGGGGCGAGACTGCCCGCAGATGGTCTGATAATCCTCAAACCGAACCTGACCAATTCCTCACCGCCCCCGGTCACGACGAGCGTGGAGGCCATTGAGGCCGTGTACACTTATTGTCGCGCCCGCACGAAGGCCCGGATTATCATCGGCGAAGGCTCCGGCAGCGGCCGTACCTGCGATGTCTACGCGGCGCTTGGGTACACCGATTTCGCCAAGCGCTGTGGCGTCCGGATCATCGATTTCAACGATGAGCAGACCGTGGAGCTCGAAAACCCGGACGCCCTGCACCTCAAGAGGTTCCACTTCCCCAAGGTCGCTCTCGGGGCCTTTATCATCTCGGTGCCGGTCCTGAAGGACCACGACTTCACCAAGACGACCATCGCGATGAAGAACATGTTCGGCCTGGCCCCCGCCCGGTACTACGCCGGCGGCTGGAACAAATCGAAGCTGCACCACCCTTCGACCGACGACTCCGTCGTGGACGTCTGTCTCTACAAGAAGCCCGACCTGTCGGTCGTGGACGCCTCGGTGGCCCTGACCGGCGGCCACCTGGCCGGCCGCAAGAAGCACACCGGTGTCATCCTCGCCGGCTTCGACCCCGTGGCCGTGGACGCCGTCGGCAGCCAAATGCTCGGCCACGAGCCCGGCTGGGTCCACTACCTGACCGCCGCCGAAGGCCGCCTCGGCTCGATGAAAGACATCGAACTCCTCACCACCTGACAGCCGCCGTCTGGTTCACATAGGTCAGATTTTGGTGAGCCCTCAAACCGTAGACCGAGACTATATCTATGTTACCCTACGTCGCTTGTGCACTGCGGCACGCCCGTCCACCGGCTTGGTCTGGCCGGGCAACGTTTGCCGGAGTCACGCGACACACCGGGTACGGACTTCCTTCGCAATCTTCGAACCGACCTCTCGTTCCGCCATTCGCAGATCGTAGCTGGTTTGCAGATTGAGCCAGAACTGCGGCGTGGTCCCAAAATAACGAGCCAATCTCAAGGCCGTATCGGATGTGATGGCACGCCGTTCGCGCACGATCTCATTGATACGTGGGGCAGGCACCTTGAGTTCCATCGCCAGCGCGTGAGCGCTCATCCCCAACCGAGCGAGGAACTCCTCCCGCAAGACCTCGCCCGGATGAATGGGACGCATTCTATTTGTCGGGTCCATCGTTCAGTCTCCTCAGTGGTAATCGACGATCTCAACATCGAAGGCATTGCCATCCTCGAAGCGAGAGCATATGCGCCACTGGTTATTGATGCGAATGCTCCACTGACCTTTACGGCTTCCACGCAAAGTCTCCAACCGGTTTCCCGGTGGAACGCGAAGATCCTGCAGTGCGTAAGCGTCATCCAGCATCTGCAACTTGCGCTCGGCAGCCAACTGCTCGGCCACGAGCCCGGCTGGGTCTACTACCTGACCCTCGCCGAGGGCCGCCTCGGCTCCATGAAAGACACCGAACTCCTCACCGCCTGAAGTTTGTCGCGAGGCGGGCTTCTGATAGACCACGTCGTTCCGGAGTTGAGCCCCTTGCACGCATCCAGGTGCCAACTCTCACGGCTTCACCACGCGGTCGTGAATGCGAACATCGTCGATCAGGCCGTGCCAGAAACTGCCGGCGGTCTTGACGCTGTCGACCCCGATGGAGAGGCTGCCGGTCGAGCTCAGCACGCTTCCTGGCGTGTCCCGAGCGACCTCCTTACCATCGACATAAAGGACGCGGCTGGAGCCATCCCACGTGAGGCCCGCCCGATGCCAGGCACCGTCCGCGACGACCACCTCACAGCCCAGCGGCTTGCCCAGGCGCCCGCTCGCCTTTAGCTCGGTCTTCAGGGTGCCGTCAGGAGCCACCAGCAGCCAGTTGGCCCCGCCCGTCTGCGAGAGTATCACCTGACCGGCCGCACCGCCCCTGACCCAGGCAAAGACGCTGAACTTCCGTTTGGCCGGGTCCAACACGAATGGCGTCAAGACACAATCATCGGCCCCGTCGAACTGCAGCGCGCCGTTGACCATACCTCCGCCAGGCTGCCAAATCGGCTCGCCTTGAAGGAACCCGTCTCTATGGCCCACGCCATCGTGGGCCACGCTGCCGGATGTCTCGTCCAGCTTCCAGTGTGCCGCCAGGCGAAAATCGGTCAGCCAGTACTCGGCCAAAACCGCCAGGTCTTTGAAACCGACCCGGCGTCCACCGCCGGATGTGTTGCCGGCCGTCCCCGACCACCGGGTAGCCAGGATGGCAAAGTCCCGGAGGTCCACCTTCGCGTTCCTGTCCCAGTCGCCCAGATTGGTAGCCATGCCGACCAGCGTGACAACCGAGCGACCGGGAATAGTAGCGGTGTCGTCCGGGCCAAGGGCGGCATACGCCGTCAGGTTGTCCTCGCTATCCGGATTGCCTCTGGTGACATAAGGAATCAAGGAACGTACACCGGCCCCGAGGAAATCAAGTCTTACGGCTCGATCCTGGCTCGCCCGATTCACGAATACTACTACGACGGTGCCATCATCCGCCTTCCAATAGGCAGAGACCATCAGGTCTTCGACAGCGGCCTCGGGGGTCGCATTATCGGAGCGGCGTACCACCACGCGCGTCATCCCGGGTCTGATGAAGCGGCTGAAATTGCCCATCGCCCACAGCATTTTTGACTCATAGTATGCGCCATCGCTTTCCCTCTTATCGATATAGACAAGGCCGTCCTTATAGTCATAGGGAGACACGGCCAGCCACCACTGCCAGTCCGAGGCCTCCGCCACGGTCAGGTCGTAGTGAATCACGCGGGCGACCCACAACGCCGGGTCTATGCCAAGGTTCCGGCCGTTCCCGTAGTCCCGATACTTCGAGGGCACCCACGAACTGTTCGGAATGAGAATGCAATACTCCGTCATGGCGTAGCCGAGGCCCGGATACTCGTCCAGCTTCGCGCGCAGCTTCCGACGCCAGTCCACGAGCCGACCATCCTCCGGCCAGCACGTGTAGTAACTGTGGGAGGCGATCCTGTACGCGACCTTGTCGCCAACATAGTAGAAACTGTTACGATCGAAGAACGCATCGACATAATCGCCGCGATAGCTGGGGTACCCATAGAGATAGCCGATATCTCCTGCCTCCGGGATTTCGATCTGGGTGTCAAGATGTTGATTCTGCAACTGCCGATACAGGGCGACCACGACTCGCCGGATATCGGAGTTGTCATAGCGGCACCCCTCCTGCCCGGCAGGCAGCGTACATAAGGAGAGGTCCCAGCGACCGCGTTGCCGTATGCGACAACCGCAGTCGCAACCTCAACCGGCACCCGGAATGCGGGGCCGGCGGTAGCGTGCCCCGTGCAAAGCAACGGGAGCGCCGCAAGCCAGACCGCCGGGAAACCACGATGCCGCATTCTCCCCCGTTGCTTCACCGCCCGGCAATCAGGGCCGCGCAGAGAGCAAAAAACCAGTCCTGCAGAACGCCGCACGCTCATCGTTGGTCCTCCCGTCGCTGGCAGATGATTGTTTCATTATACCATTCACAAGGGACCGCGTCCATATTCAAGACTACAAGAACTACAGCTTCCGGCCGCCAGTATCATCGAGGCTCCCGAAGCCTCTGCCGTTTCATAGGGACTTACTTGCCTCCGGCGTGGCGCCGTAAGCACCCATGTTGACAATGCCGCCGTTCGGCTCCGGCTCATCTGCGACGGGGCTGTTGGGATCGCCCGCATCGATACAGGGACTGGTCACATCATCCAGAATCCAACTTTCGCTAGCCGGGTTCCAGCGACCGGCCTGGGACTTCAGGTGGTAATCACCGTCGACCCAGACGGCGTTGGTGAAATTCGCCGGCACGGTATTCCCGGGATTGGTGGCATCGACCCAGTGCCCCGGCCCGGCGAAACACGGGTCGGCGTCGATGTTGCCCTCACCCGGCCAGCCGCCCTGCACATCGCTGTATCTGACAATTATGTCCACCTTCTCTGTCCCAGCCGTCCCACGGGGACGTGCGCCGAGGAGTGAAGCCGCCATCGACCCTTCGCCATCCCACACGATGCAGTTGTCCAAGCTGAGTTGGTATGGGACTTCCTCCGCCCTCAGGCGCGGCCAAGTCAGGGTGGCGGCCGTCGGGGCCTGGTTGTCCGCGAACGTGCAGCCGAGAATCGTGAACGCGGTATAGCTACTGCAAAGAGCTCCTCCGGTGCTGTGGGCACGGTTGCCACTGAAGAGACAGTGCGTCAGGGTCGTACCGGGACCGGCGGCGACATACCGAGATGTCAATCGCAACGCGTAGATCGCCCCGCCGTTCGCCGCGACGTTGCCGCTGAACGTGCACTCGTCGAGCGTCAGGGGCGTTCCCGCGTTTTCCAAGGCGCCGCCCTCCTGCAAGGCCCAGTTCCTGGCAAAGACGCAGCGCGTCATTGAGACCATCTCTGCTGCAAAGGCCGCCGCCCCGCCGCGATCTGCCGCGTTGGCCTTGAAGGTGCATTCCACCAGCGTGAGGGTTCCGGCGGTCTGATGGATGGCCCCGCCCTCCAGAGCCGCATTCAACTCGAAGGTGCAGCCGGTAAGCGTCAGGTCGCTGTCGACACTCCAGATGGCCCCGCCTTCCGAGGAGGCCCAGTTGCCGAGGAAGCGGCAGTCCAAGAGCGTAAGGTGGGCGGCGGAGACGTAAATGGCACCGCCTTGGGATTGGGCAGAGCAATTCTCCTGGAAGACGCAGTTCGACAGGGTTGGCTGCCCTCCCTCACAAAACAGTGCGCCGCCGCGGCCCGGAGTTGTGCCCTTCCGGAAAACACAATCTGTGATCTGTGGACTGCCTCCTTGATTGTAGAGACCGGAATCGAGCGCCGCTTCGATGATGAAGCCGTCCAGCACAGCCGTTGCGTCCGTTTTGACGCTGCCAACGACGTGTATGCTGTTGTCGGCACGCAGGGATTCATAGAGGGGAGTGCCCGGCCCCCAGAGGTCGACGTCATTGCCCTGCAGGTCGCCGGTCAGGA
>CAYFUB010000495.1:0-3850 GCA_964346195.1 uncultured Pirellulales bacterium | reverse complement strand
TTCCATTTCACGTCCCGGCGGGGGTGGAACAATGACTCGAACGGGCTGGTGTTCTTTCAGGGCGAGTGGCACCTGTATTATCAGCACAATCCGTACGGCGTGAAGTGGGGCAATATGCACTGGGGGCACGCGGTCAGCACGGACCTCGTACACTGGCGGGAGCTGCCGATTGCCCTGTACCCGCAGCGGTTCGGGGACTGGTGCTTCTCGGGCAGTGCGGTGGTGGATGTGAACGATACGGGCGGGTTCCGCACGGGCGACGAGCCGGCGATTGTCGTCGCGTATACGAGCACGGGGCGGGGCGAGTGCATCGCGTACAGCAACGACCGGGGGCGGACGTTTACCGAGTTCGAGGGCAATCCGGTGGGCCGGCATAAGGGGCGGGACCCGAAGGTGATCTGGTACGGGCCGGGGCGGCACTGGGTGATGGCGCTGTACCATGAGGTGGAGGGGAAGCGGACGATTGCGTTTTATACGTCGGGGGATTTGAAGCAGTGGGAGTTTGCGAGCCTGATCGAGGGGTTCTTTGAGTGCCCGGAGATTTTCGAGCTGGCCGTGGACGGCGGGGCGGGCGGCCGCAAGTGGGTGCTCTATGCGGCGGACGGGGACTATATGCTCGGGGCGTTCGACGGGCGGGTGTTCACGCCGGAAGCGGGCAAGCACAAGTTCAGCTACGGCAACTGCTTTTATGCCTCGCAGACCTATAGCAATGTCCCGCCCCAGGACGGCAGGCGGATTCAAATCGCCTGGGGGCGGGTGGAGATGCCGGGGATGCCGTTCAACCAGATGATGCTGTTCCCGGTCGAGCTGACGCTGCGGACGACCGAGGAGGGGGTGCGCATGTTCGCCCGGCCGGTGCGCGAGGTCGAGCGGCTGCACGAGCGCAGCCGGACGTGGCGGGACCTCACCGTGCCGATGGGACGCAATCCGATCCCCGGTGTCGAGGGCGAGCTGTTCCATATTCGGGCCGCGTTCCGGACGGCCGGCGTGGAGAAGCTCGGCCTCGTCATCCGAGGCACCGAGGTCATATACGATGTAGGCAAGCAGCAGTTGTCCTGCCTGGACAAGGCCGCGCCGCTGTCACCGGTCGAGGGCGTCATCCGGCTGGAACTGCTGGTGGACCGCACGTCCATCGAGACCTTCGCCAACGACGGGCGAATCTATATGCCCATGGGCACCATCCCGCCAGACGACAACCAATCCCTGCACATCCTCGCCGAGAACGGCCCCGTCAAAATCGACTCCCTCGAAGTCCACCCCCTCCGCCCCATCTGGCCCTGAACCCGGCGCCTCCGGCGAGATGGTCGTACGCCACAAAGATGTGTCGTCCGCCGCTCCCCGGCTGCCAAGGGTGTGACCGTCCACAAGAAATTCTGTAGGGCGAGCGTCCCCGCTCCCTACCCTTATCGTGCTTTTTCGCACGACACGGGCGACAATCCGGAATCGTCAGAATAGGCGAGTGGGGACACTCGCCCCACGGAAGCAGCCCGAATCCGCCGGCGGATGCCCACCGCCTCGGCTGCCAACGCGCAGAAAGAAAGCGGGCGATGGGAATCGAACCCACACCACCAGCTTGGAAGGCTGGGGCTCTGCCGTTGAGCTACGCCCGCGCGAGGGTTGATTATCTTGTCGTGAGAGCTTATAATCGACAAATTATGCTGTCAAACAAACGTAAAGGATTCAGGCGAAAATGTCAAAGAAAATGAAAATCTCAGAGCGTGCGACGGCGGCGAAGGGGGCATCGATTCGGCTGGGGGCGGTGAAGACGGAGGTCAAGAACGCCGCGTTGACCGAGATTGCCAAGGCCCTGCAGGAGCGTAGTGCCGAGATTATCGCGGCAAACCAGCGGGACCTGGCGGCGGCCGAGCGGGACAACCTGGCGGCCCCGCTGCTCAAGCGGCTGAAGTTCGACGAAGGCAAGTTGGCCGACGTCTGTGCGGGCATCCACAGCCTGATCAAGCTGCCCGACCCGGTCGGCCGGACCCTCTGTGCGACCGAGCTCGACGAGGGCCTCGAGCTCTACCGCGTCAGTTGCCCCATCGGCGTCATCGGCGTGGTCTTCGAGTCCCGCCCCGACGCCCTGGTGCAAATCTCGACCCTCTGCCTCAAGAGCGGCAACGCCTGCCTGCTCAAGGGCGGCCGCGAGGCGTCCCGCACCAACCGCATCCTGGCCGAGACCATCGCCCGCGCCTCGGAGTCCGCCGGCCTGCCCCCCGCTTGGCTCCAGCTCCTCGCCACCCGCCGCGACGTCGCCCACCTGCTCGCCCTCGACGACCAGGTCGACCTCATCATCCCGCGCGGCTCCAACGAATTCGTCCGCCACATCATGGCCCACACGAACATCCCCGTCCTCGGCCACGCCGAAGGCATCTGCCACGTCTACATCGACGCCGACGCCGACCTCGACATGGCCGTGCGGGTCGCGGTCGATTCCAAGTGCCAGTACGTCGCCGTCTGCAACGCCGCCGAGACCCTCCTCGTCGCCGAGCCCATCGCCGCCCGGTTCCTCCCGCCGGCCCGGCAGGCCCTCGCCGACTGCGGCTGCCGCCTCAAGGGCTGCGAACGCACCCGCGCCCTCATCGACTGCGAGCCCGCCACCGACGAGGACTGGGCCACCGAGTACCTCGACGCCATTCTCTCCATCAAGGTCGTCGACGGCCTCGACGACGCCATCGAGCACATCAACCGGTACGGCTCCGGCCACACCGACGCCATCGTCACCGCCGACCGCGAGAAGGCCGAACGGTTCATGAACCTCGTCGATTCCGCCGACGTCTTGTGGAACTGCTCCACCCGCTTCGCCGACGGCTACCGTTACGGCCTCGGCGCCGAAGTCGGAATCAGCACGAATAAAATCCACGCCCGAGGCCCCGTCGGCCTCGACGGCCTAGTTATTTACAAGTGGAAATTGTACGGAAAGGGCCAAATCGCAGCAGACTATACCGGACCCAATGCCAGGAAGTTCACCCATAAGAAGCTGCGATAACGCAGGTCGGGCAACAAGTGACACGTGACAGGTGACAAGCAAGAGCGCAGCAGATAGAATATCGGGTCGTTGTGGATAGGTCTTTTCTGACCTATCATTTGTCACTTATCACTTTTTTCGCTTGCGGCCGTACGCAAGGGAGGGAGCATCATGATTAACGCGGGATATGAGAAACTGCTGGCGTGGCAGAGAGCCGATGAACTGGCCTATCAGATCTACATGGCAACCAAGGCCTTTCCGCGAGAAGAGATATACACCATGACTTCTCAGGTCAGGCGGGCGGCCCTGTCCGTGCCGACCAATATCGTGGAAGGGTACGCCAGACAAGGCAAGAACGAGTTCCGCCAGTTCACCAACATCGCCCTGGGCTCATTGGCCGAAGCCAGATACCTCTTGGGCTTCTGCCGGAGACTGGAGTATCTCAAGCCGGAGCAGCACAGACGGCTGGAGACGCAAGGGGAAGAGGTGGGACGCTTGCTTTGGAAGTTCTATCAAGCCCTGTCAAGAAAAGGTGCTAAATAAGTGATAAGTGACAAAGCAATAAGTGATAAGCCAGAGGCGGTAGGACATAAGTCCAAAGCACGCAACTACTTATTACTTATCACGTATCACTTATGACTTTACTGCTCTACGGCAAAGGCCAAATCGTCGCCGATTACACCGGGCCCAATGCGCGCAAATTCACCCACAAGAAGCTCCGCTGATGGAACCGCAGATGAACGCTGGTAAACGCCGATGCATGACCTTGTCATTCCTGCGCAGGCAGGAATCCAGGCTTTTCTCATCCGCAGAGGACGCAAAGGACGCGGAGGGGAACGAGATACGATTCATGAGATACGATTGACAAACGTACCCGGGAAATCG
>CAYFUB010000494.1:0-8136 GCA_964346195.1 uncultured Pirellulales bacterium | reverse complement strand
GTGTCGGGGACAAACGCCAAACTCCGGTCCCTGGACGCGCAGCGCTACTTCAATCAGGGACGGACTATTGACCGCATCATCCGATTGGATCTCCAGGGTGCAACTGTAATCCCCAGGTTCCAGTCCCGTATGATTGGCGGACAATTCCAGTATGGTCCAGTCAACGCCGGCCTGGCCCTGAGTGGGCGTCACGGTCAGCCAGGGGCAATTCTCGGCGAGCTGCCAGTGCAGTCCGCCGCTGCCCCAGTTGCGCAGCAACAGAGACTGTATCGTTGGAGCCGATCCATCTACATCCCCGACAAATTCAAACCGTCGTGTGTTCACTTCCAACACGGGCAGTGTGCGTCCAAAGGGATTAAACTCATAGCACCCCATATCTGCTGTGGATATACCATCTGAAGTGCCGTCCAGGGGTCTGGGGACACCTGAAAGGTCTGTAACCACTCCCGTTAGATTCGAACCGGCGTCAATGCAGGCAGAGGACTCGGTTAAATGATAATCTCCTGCGATCCAGATGTCGTCCAAGTAATCCCGGGGAGTGCCGTTGGGATCCCAGCAGCCAGGGCTGGCAAAGGAGGGAATGAGGTCAATATTTCCCCTATCCGCTGCTCCCGGAAAACAACTATGACTCGGCACGGACGAGTACCAGAATTGCTGACCGTCAAGGCCGGCCACATTGTTGACAATGATGCAGTTGGTGATGGGACCATAGCAGCAACTGACCCCGCCTCCCGACAATACAGCCCGGTTGTCCACAATGGTGCAATGGCTGATCGGGCCGGTGCAGCCCTCCAGGCCGCCCCCGTTTTCGCGGCTGCGATTGCCCACAATGAGGCAATTCACGATGGGACCGGAGACATAGCCCAATCCTCCGCCATACTCCCATTCGGACCAGTTGCCCGATATAACGCATCCGCTGACGGTTCCTCCGCACGAGCAGAGTCCGCCTCCGTCCCCAACGGCCATGTTGCCGGTAATAACGCATCCGCTGACGGTTCCTCCGCACGAGCAGAGTCCGCCTCCGTCCTCAACGGCCATGTTGCCGGTAATAACGCAGTCAAGAATATGTCCATCGCATCGGGCCAGACCACCGGCGTCGGCTTCGTCCCCGTCGGCCCGATTGTCGGCAATGAGACAGTCGCGAATAGTGCCGTCGCAGTGGGCCAGGCCGGCGCCTTCGCTGTTTTCCCCGGACGCGTGATTTCCCTGAATGAGGCAGTTCTCAATCAGGCCGTCGCAGTCCGCCAGACCGCCCCCGTCGCTATCGTCGCCTGTGACGCTGTTGTCGATCAGCGTGCAATGGCTGATCGTTACCCGGGCGCCGTTGCCGCAGATTCCGCCGCCATGGCCCTCGGCGTTGCTGCCCCCGGTTATGGTCAATCCCAGCAGTCGGCAGGCCGCCGTCTCGGTCCCGGCCAGTGTTATGACCGGTCCGGCTTTGTTGCCGTCGATCACGGTCGCCGCCACGATGTCCGGGTCTTGCGGATCGAGAGATGAGAGCACGAGGTCCTTTCCGTCGAAGTTTATGTTCTCAACATAAATCCCAGGGGATACGATGATAGCACCGCCGGATTCAGCCGCGTCGATGGCCGCCTGGATCGTAGGGTAAGACTCTGGTACATAGACCGGTTCACTGATACGCAGTTCAACCGGCACGATCATGGGGCTGTTCAAGGCCTGCTGCGCCTCTATCACCAGATCACATCTATAATTCCCTGATGAGAGTCCGATGGCGTTGACATTTAGAAGTATGGGCAGGGTCTGACCACGCTCAACGATCGATCCTTGTGTCCGGCCGAGGCCAAGCCAAGCGCAAGGTGGATCTTCCTGGACGACGAAATCCAATACTCCAACCCCTGCATTGTAGATTTGCAGTTCCTGTGCCGCAGGATTCGTTCCACCGGTGTGGGTAGAAAAGACGGCCTCTGAACGATTGGTGGCTATTACCGGCGCTCCGTCCAAAGACATGTACTCGAAGGCCCCCATATCGCTGACTGCCACGCCGTCACCGTCGCCGTCGAGCACGGAAGCCAGCTCGTCTTCGCTCAAAGACCGGGTATCGGGCGAGCCCCCGTCAATGCAAGGCGAGTCTGGTCGCAGATTCAGGTCCCAATCGTTGGGGTCGGCAGAGGTGGCATCGACAAACAAGGGGTCCTCGTCGATGTTCCCGAGCCCTTCCCAGCCGCCCTGGATGTTGGTGTATGAAATCTGAATGTTCTCAGGAGGCAAGCTCCAACGATATCCGATCTGTTCGACGGCGTCGTTCCGTACAATGCTATCGACGAGAACCAGGCGATCATTAGTACTGGATAGGTAGATGGCGGGGTTGTCATCAAGGCTCTCGTTGTCGAGGAGCGTGCAGTTTCGGATCTTCATATCGGCGCCCTGCCAGGCATGGATGGCTCCATTGGATCCGCGGTTGCCGGCGACCACACAGTGAGAGAAGTCAAGCGTGCTGGTACGGCAGTCGATGGCGCCGCCCTCGGCATCACTGCGGTTGCCTATGAGGCGGCAATGCGTGGCGGTCACCGCACACGAGCGACAGTCTATCCCGCCGGCATCGTCGGTGCTGTGGTTGCCGAGAATCAGGCATCCCCGCAAGGTCGTGTTGCTCCACGAGTCGCACATCAGGCCGCTGCCGTGATTGTCACTAAGGAGACAGTCCTGCATTTGTAGAGTCCCATGATTGTCAATGCCGGCCCCTTCATTGCGGTTCAGTTGGCAATTCGTCAGCGTGGCCTCTCCCGATGAAATGAGAACGCCGAGGCCATTTTCTACAAACGAGCAGTCCCGCAGGACGATCTCGAACCACTCGTTGAATATGGCGCCGCCCTCGTTGCCCAGAAAGACACAGTCCGTGACAACAGGGCGGCTGTAAAAGCCGGCCACGGCCCCTCCCCAGTACTCCGAGTGGTTGTTCTTGACCACGCAATTCTGTATGCAAGGTCCGGCGTAGAGGCACAGGATTGCGCTGCCGGCCAGCGAGTAGTCCTCGAACGCTTCGAGAGCATATCCGTTCACGATCGTAAATCCGGAGAGGATTGACGATGGTCCTTCGTACGTCTGGAAGAGGAAGGCTCGATGGGGCTCGGCTTCGCTGCCCTGGCAGTCGATGATACAGGTCTCGGGGCCGTTCTCGCTGCGGACTGTAATCGCCTTGCCCCGGAAATCAATGTCCCGGTTGCCTTCGCCTGTATAGGTTCCGTCCGTCACCCAGACTGTGTAACCCGGCCAGCAATTGTCGATACCCTCCTGAATCGTCGGGTACTGACTCGGGACATAGACATCCGCGGCAACAACCGTATTCAAGCGATAATAGGCCCCGCCATTGTTATCCGTTACGACATTGCCCGCCCGGTCCGTCAACTCTACGACGAGACGATACTCTGTATCGTCCACTACATCCGCCAGGGTCAGGGTATGGTCCATTGTCAGGGAAAGATCGCTGCCCTTCAGGATACCAGATCCGCCCTGGGCCCGGATCTCCAGGATTCGCACTGTCGTAGGTTCGTCGGTTTGTACTACTATTCTGGGCGATGCTCCGGTTGTCTCAATCCGGACCTCCACAATCTCGGCCGCTCTTGTATCTGTCCAGGCGCTTGCGATTGCAGTGAATGCATCACCTGCTTCGTCTGCCTGGTCTTCGTACAGGACGGCGATGGTCTCTTCATCTATCACCTGCAATATGCCATCGCCTGCCCGTAACTCATTCGTCTCCGTGGTCATTAGTCCTTCAAAGAGCCAGGGAGTGTCATGATTTCGACTCAATGAAACCTGCTCCCGATCGCCCTGGTCTGTGGACAAATGGATCTCCGCAGTCGGTTCATTTATAAGATCGAAATCAACCAAACGGATCTGAATCGCATCGTGGCCGCGATAGAAATCTCGATCCAGGGTCAGCACTCCCCGAAAGGTCGGACTGAC
The DNA here is from genome assembly GCA_964346195.1 of uncultured Pirellulales bacterium. Classification (GTDB taxonomy): domain Bacteria; phylum Planctomycetota; class Phycisphaerae; order Sedimentisphaerales; family Anaerobacaceae; genus PLanc-01. Next base: position 4,212 of record CAYFUB010000494.1, on the reverse strand, counting down.
CGCTCTAAAGGCATTGACCCGGCCGCTGCCCAATAGACCGACATATTGGGGATTCAATGCCGATAGGCTATCGGTGGCCAAGAGGAGTCTGTCGGTGATCTCCTGCAGCGGCGCCTCCGGCCACTGCGACCATATCAGGCCGGCCACGCCGGCTACGGTAGGGGCCGCCACCGACGTACCCGAGGCCACGTACATGGTGGCATTGGGATCCCCGAATGGGAAAAAACGCTGCCCGGGAATGTAATCCTCAGAGTTGAGATACAAGTCGGTCTCAGCGGCTCGGAGTGATAGAATCTTACCGCCGGGTGCGGCAATGTCCACCCAATCCCCATAGGAGGAAAACCACATCCGTTCGTCGTTGGCATCTGTAGCCGCCACAGCAATCACCGAGTCATAGGATGCCGGAAACTGCCGCTCGCTCGAATTCTCATTACCTGCAGAGAAGACGACCATTACTCCTTGGTGATGGGCGTATTCAAGGGTTTCCTTGAGGACTTCGGCATGCGAACTGGCACCCCAGCTACAGGAGATAATATCAGCCCCATGGTCAACGGCATAAAGAATGGCCTCGGCACTGGCAAAACTGCCGCCGGTCCAGCTCCGCGGGTCCAGGTTCTGCACAGCCATCAGGCGGACCCGTCTACAAATCCCAGCGATGTCCAGCCCATTGTCTATCTCTGCGCCGATGATGCCGGCACAGTGGGTACCGTGACCATGCTCGTCCAAGGGATCATTGTCATCGTTAATAAAATCGTATCCGTAGATATCGTCGATCAGGCCATTCCCATCGTCGTCGATACCTGTCGTTCCCTCCCGTTCTGCGGGGTTCTGCCACATTCGCTGCTGGAGATCACGATGGTGATAGTCAATCCCGGTGTCGATCACCGCGATGATTACCTCCCCCGCGCCGTTGTCGCAGTCCCAGGCCTCCTCCACACGGATGTCCGCACCCGGCGTCCCCGTCAAGAACCCCCCGGCCTGGCTGGGAAAGGCCTGGCCGTGGTTGTTCAATGCCCACTGCATGGGATAAAAGGGATCATTGGGGACCCAATCCGCAGTGACTACATAGTTCAGTTCCGCATATTCGACGTCAGGGTCTTGACGAAGCCAATCCCGTATTTCTTCTATGGATCGATTGCTTTGGAGTTCGACTTCAAGTTTGTAGATTCGGTCCAAATCAGGCCAAGAGGTCCCAGTATGTGTCGGCTTTGATCGGGCCGTAGTCGTCATAGCCCCGGACGAGGAAATGGAACGGACCGGGCGGTTGACTTGAGACACGCCTCGACCCAGTTGCCTGACACGCCGGATCTTCATTCGATCTTGGAATCGAACCCAGGGATCTGTTGATCTGATTTGATTGGCTTTTAACACTCGATCCGAGTTTATCCTTTTGCTGCCGGTAGTGGTAGTGGCTGTCTCGCGCAGCTTGACGATGATTTCGTTGGGAATTGACGTCACTTCCGGGGGTGAATATACAGGTAGTTGGACTGCAACAACGGGAGAAAAACCCATGACAAGAGAAAGTAGAACCGTCAAATGCCAATGGCCCATGATACAGAATCACTCCTGCACTCCCTGAAATCGCTCACTCCTGGGCTTTGACCTGCCTAATACAAGCAAAGTACATCCAACTCTAATACAAACCTTTCCAGGAAATGCCAGGATGATTGTACCAAATATAAACTATTACGTCAACCCTACTTACATGAAATTAGGAGTGGGATGCCTTGTAGGCCATCCCACTCGCACTTCACAGGTAATATCGACTAAGCTCTCGAGTCGTTTACCATTTTTCATAAGGATCATAAATATCGTCTCCCAAGCCCGCGGCGGTATTATCCTCAACAGTGTTACCACCTGCATCGTCGGGATCTGAACTGCTCTTGATTGCTAGACCGCCGCCGTTTCTACCGGCATGATTATATCTCACACTGGTATTATAGACAGTAGGATCGGTGCCCGTATCCTTCATGTGAATACCACCACCGTCTTGACCTGAGGTATTCCCATGCTCAGAACTGCCAATCGTACAATTGCTGATTGTAGGACTGGATCCGCTTCGGATATCGATGGCGCCTCCGTGCTCGTCGGCCTCATTGTCCTCAAAGGTGCAGCCCCATATAAATGGATCACTATCAGTTCTCACGGTGATGGCACCTCCGTGCCCGCCGGCGGCCTCATTCTCCTTAAAGATGCAGCCATCTATACTAAGCTCGCTGTCGATTTCTATAAACATGGCTCCACCGTCATCACTGGCGGTATTCCCAATAAAGTCGCAGCCGGTAAAACTGGCGTCACTTTCCTGTTTGCAGGTGACTGCGCCTCCGTCTCTGGCACCATTGTTCTCAAAGGTACAGCCAGTGAAGGACGGTGAGCTGCTAGCCTCTTCTTCGGGGTACTCATCTCCGGCACTGATGAATACGGCGCCGCCGTTGCTGTAGGCGCTGTTGCCGGTGAAAGTCGAGCTTACCGATCCATGGCTGCCGTCTTTCCAGCACATGGCGCCGCCATCGTCGCCTGCGGTATTGCCGCTGAAGGTACAGTCGGTATAACTGGCGTCGCTACCCTTGTTGCTCGCTCCTCCTCCGTCTTCGCCAGACTCATTCCCGGAGAAGGAACAACCGTTGAAGGACGGGCTACAGCCTTCCACATAGACACCCCCGCCGTCATCGTCGGCATCGTTTCCGGAAAACGAGCAGGTGGAATCGAAGGAAGCCGTCGACGAGATGATGTAGATGCCTCCACCATCGCCACCATATCCTGCATCCTCACCCGGCTCGTAGAGCGGATGACCTAGCGGGTAGGAGGTTCTCTCTGTTCTGTTATCATGGAAATCGCAGTCGCTGAATGTCGCACTTGCGCCGCTCATCAAGGCCATACCTCCACCATCATCGAGGGCATGATTGTAGGCGATCTCACATCCCGTGAACGTGGGAGAGCCGCCCGCACAGTACACACCGGCCCCGAAGGCACCCTCAATATAAGGGTCTCCTCCGTTGGTGGTTCGATTGTACTGGATGATGCAATCCGTGATGGTTGCAGTGCCAGCAACGTACATCCCTGCGCCATAGTCACCGGGATCGCCATAGCCCTGTTCAACCGTGAAACCGTCAAGGGTTCCGCCGGACATAGAGACAACGCGACGGCAGTTGCCAGCGTCCAGGCCGCCTCCGTTGATGTCCCCGCTCAACGTGGTTACATACGTGGAGGGCTCACGTTCTCCAAGTTCGTCTTCGCTACCATAGAAGCCGCCATAGACGGCTTCGCCGGAAATACTGAACGTGTCAGATTGCGAGGTGCCGGGGTAATAGGTGCCTTGCGCCACCCAGACCTCCCAACCGGAGCCGGCCACCCCCAGCGCATCCTGCAGATCGGTGAAGGCGTCGTACCAGGTGGCCCCGCTATTGGCACCGAGCGCGCCGGGTTTGACATAAACGCGTTTGACAATGTTCACCGCTCTGGAGTTCTGCTGCGGTGGATCGTCGGCCAGGTAGTAAGGATCATCATCCGCGGTGGCATAGATCGTCACGGCGCCCTCGGCCGTCGGCGCGATCCACACGGCTGTCGTGCCCTCGTTGTCGAGAAACGTCCCAACGGGATTGCCGTAGGCGTCTTTGGCCGTCCACGTGATCGTGGCGCCATCATAGACCATACTGCACGTATAGTTGTCGTAATCGTAATCGGTGACCGGCCGACATTTCAGGGTTACGGTGCGGCCGGCGCCGATGCCACTGCCGGCTGCAGGCACGAGGATGTATGGAGTCCCAACTGGGGTTCCTACAGAATAGCGCTGCGCCTGGGCGGACACGGTCAGGGCCAGGCCCAGCAGGCAGAACACAACGAGATTTCTTCTTTGCAAAAGGTTCATGTTACACCTCCCTGGATTTGGTTATCTTCATTCCTTTTAGCGCATACACTCCGAAAGACGCTGCGGCGCCGGCGAGGGAAAGCGCGGCGACGAGGCAGAGAAGCGGGGGGCCCTGTGAGGTCCGGGTGCTGCCGTCCTGCGCTGGGGCCGGGGAAGTGACGTCGCCGGCGGTGGGATGACCTTGGGTCGTTCGTGTTGGCTCCCGGCGGGCCCGCGCATCGGCCTGCCCGGCGGTGTTCTTGTCCGTGGTCGCGAGGGCGGCGCTGGAGCCGGTTTGAAGGGTCGTGCCCACGGGATCCGCCGGGATGTCCTTCCAAGGCGCGTTCACCAGATCTTCACTCCTG
>CAYFUB010000493.1:0-3553 GCA_964346195.1 uncultured Pirellulales bacterium | reverse complement strand
TCACGCTACACTACGAAAAATTCGATCGGAATCGGTATGAGCACGCCGCCGGACCGATGAAATACTTTTGAAACGACGGGAGGCCGGGCTGTAAGGCCCGGCCTCGCCGCTCTGGAGCGCCGCAATCGGTAAAGGGAGTCACTTGCAGGAAGCGGCAGCCTTGTCTTTCCCGACGGCGTTGTTGCTGCGGCGCGTTCGGACGATCCGAAAGCCGATATTACAGCTCGAACAGTCGGGAAAGGCCGAGTAGCGGCTCGCCGAGCGCATGATGCGCGGGAACCGGCACCAGGCGCCTCCGCGCAGCTCCCGATAGTCGTCGTGGACGCCGTAGCAGACCTTGCCGCCCGTCACCCACGCGCTGCCGTCCGCCGGGGCACCGTCGTAGGTCTCGTGGATCACGTCCTGGCACCACTCCCAGGCGTTGCCGTGCATGTCGTAGAGACCCCAGGCGTTCGGCTGCTTCTGGGCCACGGGTTGAGCGCCGCCGCGCGCGTTGTGGCGGTGCCATCCCATCCGGTCAGCTTCCCCGGCGTACGCGCCGGTCGTGCCGGCCCGGCAGGCGTATTCCCACTGGGCCTCGCTGGGCAGGCGGAACTCCTGACCCGTTTTGTGCGAGAGCCACTCACAAAATGCCACGGCATCGAACCAGCTCACGCAGACGGCCGGGTGGTCGTCGGCCGGGGCAAAACCAGGATTCCACCAGAAAACGCCCGGCTCGAAGCGCCAGCCTGCGGCCGGCCGGACCCACGACCCCCGATCCTTTTCCCCGTCCGTCTGAAGGCCCGTGTCCTCGATGAAGGTCCGGAACTGGGCCACCGTGACCTCCGTCTTGCCGATATCGAAGCTGTCGTCGAATCTGACCCGGTGGACAGGTTTCTCTTGGCACCCCTCGCTCCAGCCGTCGTTCGAGCCCATGAGGAACTCGCCCGGCGGGACCCGCACGAATTCAAACGCCACGCCGTTGACATTCACAACCAGCGGTTCTGCCTCGCTTGCCGGCGCTGCCGACCCTGTCATTCCGTCGATGGGCGCGGGCAGGGCGTTCCACGTCGCCTCGACGTCGTGGACTGACTGCGTGGGGCAGTGCACGATGCGAAAGCCCACATTGCGGGCGATATGGCGGCAACGGTAACGTCGGGAGAAACTGAACAGGTCGGGCGGCACGCGAAATTCCCCACCGCGCGCGACCCGGCGCGGGTCGGTACCGGCCAGCCAGGCACCGCCGTCCGAAGGCGCCCCGTCATAGCTCCGGTGCCAGGTGTCAAGGCACCATTCCGAGGCATTGCCGAGCATATCGTACAGGCCCCAGGCATTCGGCTTCTTGCCGCCGACGGGATGGGCGGCGTTGGCCGAATTGCCGGCATGCCATGCTATATCATCCAATCTCTCCGGCCTGTCCCCACGGCTTCCGGCCCGGCAGGCATACTCCCACTCGGCCTCCGTCGGCAGCCGCACCGACCGGCCCGTCTTCTCCGACAGCCACCGGCAAAACGCCCAGGCGTCCTCCCACGTTACGCAGATCACAGGCTCCTGGGCGGACTGCTCGTACCCGCGTCGGAACCACGTGACCTTAGGATTGTCGCCAAAGACTCTCCCCCTGTCCGTCCAGGTCCATCCCTGGTTTTCGCTGAACGCCTGTCGATAGCCGGTGGCCCGAACAAAGGCTCCAAATTGTCTGACGGTGACCTCTGTGTCACCCATATAGAGATCGTAATCGATGCAAACCTCGTGGACCGGCCGTTCATCGCTGTCGCCATTCTCCGAGCCCATGAGGAACGTCCCCGCGGGGACTCGCACCAGCTCAAACAGCACGCCGTCGCCATTGAGCTTCAGCGCATCCCGCCCGGACTCAACTGCCTTGGCGCACGAAGGCCAACCGGCCACCACCAGCACCGCCGTACTCAACCACCGCCAACACCCAAGCGTACTACGCTTGCTTGCCATTGTTCTTTTCTCCGAGTAGTCCGCAGACCCTGTCATTTGCCTCGTCTCAATTGCTTCGAGGTCTGCCATAGACCTCGATCTCGATATAGTGGTTCAGGTCGTCGGCGGTGCTGCCGTTGCTGTAGAGCCGGACGTAACGACCACGCGCGCCCCTGGCGTCGAAGACCTCGCCGAAGCAGGTATCGACATAATGCATGTCCGTGCCGAGGCCCAGACCGGCGGAGTTGTCCATGTCGTTGTTGAAGATGGTCGTCATATCACTTCTGAAGTCGGGAGTGCCCGCGATCTGGACGATCACATCGAAGTAGACACGCGGCTCCTTGTGGAAGTGCCATGCCCTGATGCCGTAGATCTCGTATGTAGCCTGGAGGTCAATCGTGACATGTTGCAGCATCGGCCCCAGTTCGACGTAGCTCCCATCGGCCGCCTCCTTGTCGCCGTCCGTGACCATCGCCAATTCGCCAATGACCGGCTCCTCGTCACTGGCCGAAACCGGCCTGCCCAGCGCGACGTTCTTCGTTCCCTTGGGGGCCAGGAAGGGCGGCCCGGGCTCCGTCTGCACCGGCTTGATTCGTGGGGCGCGGATATCCTTTGGAGTCCCCTCGAACATCTTCTTCGGCAGTGTCACCTCGACCGGTAAGAGTTTCGGCATCTCGGCGTTCGTCGTCGTGCAGACGTCGGGTCTGACGGCAGCGGATGGAGGGGTCTGCGCGACGGATCGAGCCCCGTCCTGAAGGACGCGAACGATGCGGAAACCCTGGTTGTAGCTGTGCCGGCAGCCGGGGTCGTTGCGCATGTTCCGGGCCGACCGCAGCCACCACGGGGGATTGGTGAATGAGCCGCCGCGCATGAGCGGGATGAAGAGATCCGCCGTGACCCAGGCGCGGCCGTCGGTCGGTGCTCCCTCATGCCCGTAATGCCACATGTCCCGGCACCACTCCCAGACATTCCCGTGCATGTCATAGAGCCCCCAGCGGTTGGGCTTCTTTTGCGCCACCGGATGGGTCCGCTGGCCCGAGTTGTAGCGGTGCCATCCCATCTCATTCAATTGTCCGGCATAGTCTCCGGTGGTCCCCGCCCGGCAGGCGTATTCCCACTCCGAGCCGCTCGGCAGCCGAATTGCCTGCCCGGTCTCAGCGGACAACCATCGGCAGAAACTCATCGCATCGTACCAACTCACGCAGGTCGCCGGATGGTCGTCCTGCTGTCCGAAGCCCGGATTGCGCCAGTTGATCTCCACCTCCGGGTACCAGTCCTTCCACTGTGAACGGGTCCACCCCCAGCCTTCCTTCTCGGCTTCCGTAATGTAGTCCGTCCTTTCAATAAAAGCGCGGAATTGCCGGCGCGTGACCTCGGTCCGGCCCATCTCGAAATCGTAATCGATGCGCACCTTGTGGACGGGCTTCTCCTCGCCGTCCTCCTCGGATCCCATGAGGAACTCGCCGGCCGGGACGCGAACAAAATCAAACCGTATCTGACCGACCGCCAGTGTGGTCCCGCCGGGGTAGCCTGTGCCGGGGGAGGGCTCCCGGCCGGCGGCCGTCGGCCATCGCCCCGGCACCATGGGACCAGCGGCGGGACGGCCTGCGTCCAGAACGACCCGGAAGCC
>CAYFUB010000492.1:0-16758 GCA_964346195.1 uncultured Pirellulales bacterium | reverse complement strand
ACGGCCCTGCTCCTGTCCGACCGGCCCATCTCCGGGCGCTTTACCGACATACCCGACGGCGTCGCGACCGCCATCGTCGGCTCCAGCGGCTGGAGCTGCACCAAGCTCCTCCAGTACGAATTCGTACTGTACTGCATCCCCTTGAGTGGCGACTGCGGCGGCGCTCTCACGGTCTTCTATGAGCGGTGGGGCTGTGAATCCGCGGCGAGCGGCTCGTGTACGCAGGATTGGGTAGTGTTCCGCATGCAGAGCCCCTGCATTTGGCACCCTATATACGTCTGCACCATCACCGGCAACTGGTACTATCAGCATGGGTCTGCCTGCCAGTAGGCATGACGCAGCACCGCGGCCCTGTCGGGCCAGCATGCAGGTCTCCTCGCATCGACTGCGCGGCCTATACACCCGGCGAGGAATCGTTGGGGTCCGCCACCATGTCGTTGCAGTCCGTCCGCTCCAGCCAGTATTCACTGAACAGCGCGAGGTCATCGGCATCGATGCGGCTGTCTGAGTTGAGGTCAAACGCGACCTCGGGCCTATTCCGGTCGTCATCGGCGGTTGTGCGCCAGCGTCCAGCGAGAAGAGCGAGATCCTCGAAGTTGACGATCGTATCGCCGTCGAAGTCGCGCGACGGGACGTGCGTGAACGAAAGCGTCTCAATGGGCACATCAAGACTGGCGAACGGGTCATACAGGCCCACCTCACAGGTCCCGACCCCTTCCGCGCGATAATCGAAGATGAACCAATCACCGGGAAAGACAGGAGGGTAAGCGCTGGTGAGAAACTCAAGACCGACACCGCGGGCGCCGTCCTCATAAACCCTTGCAGCCGCTCCCCCGCCTGCCGCGACGAGGCAGGAATCCACATATTCCGGTATGGCAACGCCGGGCACCACGACGGGGCCCCTGCCGCTCAATGTCGCGTACGCCGCGTCATCCCACGAGAGGCGCAACTGGCCTCCCCAGTACTCGCCGGTGTCGGAGCTGACGACGATAACGAGTCTGGTGCCGACCATGATGTCGCGGTAGACACCCGTGCGGTTGGGATCGACCAGGGCCAGAGGGGTCGTCTCATCACAGCGGTACACCGTCGTCCAGACCTTTGCCACCGCCATCGGGGCCAGGATAGTGACGGTCATGAGCACCAGAAGCGTTCTCATGGTCTGTGCTCCTCAAAGGGATCTTTCTTCACAGTCGGCGCAGGATCCACTACAATCGATCCGCTCCAGGCAGTATTCACTGAATAGTGCGAGGTCGTCAGTGTCAACGCGGCTGTCTGAGTTGAGGTCAAACACGGCCGCGGGGCTATTCGGGTCCTCATCGATAGTTGCGCGCCAACGTCCGGCGAAAAGAGCGAAATCTTCGAAGTTGACAATCGTATCGCCGTCGAAGTCGCGTGATGGGACATGCGTGAAGGAAAGCATCTCGATGGGCGTGTCAGGGCTGACAAAGAGACCATACAATCCAACGTCACAGGACCCCACGCGTTCGGCCCGATAATCGAAGATGAACCACTCGCCGGGAACCGCAGCGCGAAAACCGGGGATGCCCGGGTCATAAGTAGCCATAAAGTCAAAACCAGTACCCGCAGTGTCCTCGAAGGCCCATACTCCTGGTTGCTCGCCCGCTGCTTCGAGACAGGAACCCTTGTAATTGGGCACGAAAGTGCCGGGTATTATGGTGGGTCCCCTGGCGCTGAGGGTCGCGAACTCCGCGTCGTCCCAGGAGAGCCACAACTGGCCCTGCCATTGTCCGCCGGTATCCGAGCTGACGACGATAACGAGCCGGGTGCCGACCATGATGTCGCGGTAGACGCCCGGGCGGTTGGGATCGACCAGGGCCAGAGGGGTCGTCTCATCACAGCGGTACACGGCGGTCCGGACCTTCGCCGCCGCCAGGGGCGCAATAACGACGATAGCGGCCAAGGCAAAGAACTCTCGCACAGCACTAACTCCTCATCACAGTTTCTGCCGCTCCCTGACTTAGACCAAGCCGCCCGAGCCGGACCTCCAGCTACGGGACTCCACAGTCTGGATGACACCCGTAGACTACCACCTGGGGATGGAAAAGTCAAGCCTGGCGCGCCAAAAAAAGGGGGTACACGACAAGAAAGTGGCGGGTCAGGATAAGAAAGATGTCATTGCGAGGAGGCGTACGCCGACGAGGCAATCTCCGGGCGGCCGGAGGTCAAGATTGCCGCGCCGGCCTTCGGCCGGCTCGCACTGATATCCGGGGCGTTTGCCACAATCTTGTCGTACACCCCAAAAAGACGGCCTGGCCTGGCCCGGTCGCACCCAAATTCGTGGGGTGGCCCGGTTTTGGACCAGGCCGAAAGGTCAGGCACACGTCATTTTCGGATCGGTTGCTGATTGACTTGGGCCGGGCCCTGTCCTACAATGGAAGCCTATGAAGCCTGCTGCTTTCACATTGGTTGAGTTGCTGGTGGTCATCTCGATTCTCGCGCTGCTGGCGGCCCTCGCATTTCCCGTGTTTTCCAGCTCCCGCCAGCAGGCGAGGACGGTGGTCTGCCAAGGCAAGATTCACGAACTGCTGTTGGCCCTGCACAACTATGAGGCGGAGCACCAGTCACTTCCTTATGGCTTCGACTTCAAGGGCGGGGTCCAACCGCCGGGCGGCTATATAGGTGATTTCGCGTTTGATAGCCCGGGGTGGTGGTGGTTTCACTCTGCCGGCCTGATTCCTCGCGGGCTCCCAGGAGAATCGGATGTACTGCGATGCCCATCGAAGAGACTGGAGGACCCCCGGCTGGATCGCAATGTTCTGTTCGGCAACTACGGTGCCAATCGCTCTCTGTGCAGGACCGGAAACCCCTTCGGCAATTCTCCATACTGCCGGGCATTTGTCGGGCCGCCTCTGTCCACCGGCAATCTCTGCCACCCTGCATCGACTTTGCTCCTTGTCGACAGCGGCTACACCGTCATTTCCTGGTGGCAGGCGACGCTTGAGCCGCCGGTTCCACTCGATGCCTCTTATGTGGAGGATACCGCGTATATCCCGGGTCTCGCGATCAACAAGGAACGGACCTTGTGGACGGGACAATCCTGCGACGCTATCGGCGGACGCCATCCCAACAAGACCGTAAATGTCGGCTTCGCGGACGGCCACGCCGAGCTGAAAAAAGCGGCCGAGTTGCTGGTGGAGAAAACGGAGAGTGGAGATTATACCAATACCGTCCTTTGGCAGGGTCAATAGACGCCGCGGCCGGCCTGCTACTGCTCGACCACTGACGCTATCTCGCTTTCGCCAGGATACTCAAACACCCATCTGTATTCGCAGTTCCACTCCTCGTCAGGAGGCGAGCTGTAGAAAGCCTGTATCTCTTGCGGTAATCTCGTGGGGGGATCGATTACGATCGTCAGCTTTCGGAGAATAGTCTTACCGGAACGATCCTCTTCCGTGTAAGTCAATTCGTAAATACTATCATCCATGCGAGTCCACGTCGCATCCGCGGGGATATCTCTCAGCCTAAAGCCCAGACAACCATCTACGAGCTGGCGCGCATTGGCGTATTCGCGGTCACTCAGTTCCGTGACATCCGCCGTCGTTTCCGTGGCCGAGTAGACGTGTTTTTTCTCCTTGGCCAGGTCATAAAGCGTGCACTCTTGTCCTTTTGTCACGACGACGATGTCCCGCGCGCGTGAGATCCACAGTTCCTGCAGCAACTCACCCGTAGGCGGATAAAACTTCCACACGTGGACGTTCTCGGCCTTGCCGAAAGCTTTGACTATCCGGCCGAGGGTGATTCCGGCTGCGCTGGTCGTGCCCCGGAACAGCAGGGCCAGCGGCAAAGCGACGAGCGCGACGACGGCGACCTTGAATAGCAGCGATCTCGTGCGAGGGTGAAAGGCCGTAGAATTCAGCCCAGCGAACGCTGCTGGCCGCCGTCGTCGCGTCGCCGCAGGTTGGACCTGGCGATGGATGACTTCGACAGTAATGGGATAAGTTGGATACGGATCGTCCGGCGCGGGGGCGTCCTTGGCGCCGTCGACGGTCCGATACACGGTCGCCACCCCGGATTCGGGGCGCTCGGCGATGCCGTACATGATCCGGTGCAATATCTGTATTTTGTCCAGGCAAAATCGGCAACCGCGCACGTGCGCGCCGCCCGGCCGTTTTGTCCGGCCCGGTTCCTCGCCCTCCCCCGAGGCCAGATCGTACGCGACGACGTAATCGAAGATATCGGCCATCGTCACGGTGCGGCAGCCATTCGGCCCCGCCCGAGCGCTGTCGGCCAGCCGGGCGGCCAGCAGTTTCTGTCGGTGCTCGTAGACCTGGACCCGACATCGCGGACACGTGGACAGATGATTCAGCAGTTCCCTGTCGATACCCTCGACGGCGGCGGTCGCAAAAGCCGGAATCTTCAGGCGGGCCGTGCGGCACCGCGACGGCTCGGCGCCAGGGTCCTGCGCGTAGAGCCGCCCGAGTCGCTCCAACTGTCCCGGCTCGAGGTTCAGCACGCGAATCGCGCCGAGATCCTCGGTGCAAGCCCGACAATGATCCACGTGAACCGTGACGGGCGTCGGGATTCTGACCCGGCGCGACGGGATCAGCAGGGTCGGCAAAAAGGGCTTGACCTGCGCGCACGTCACGCGCTCGCCCAGGTGCCGGAAGTGGAAGTTCAAGGTATCAACTATATTCGTGTCCATTCTAGCCTGCCGAAAATGAGCCTCGCTTTTTGTCCCTGCAAGGGTCTCCTGAAGACACCGGACCTGCACCCTGCAAAACAGACACCCGCGCACGTGCCGCACGATTGACTCGGGCACGGCTGCCTCACGTTTCGCTACCAAGTCATAATAATGCTCTGCCGCTTCCGAGTGCAAGCGGTTTTGCTCGTAAGCGCTCATTTTCTCCCTCCTGTCTCCACCAAAATGCGCTGCGATTCCGTTCCATGAGCCCGAACCTATAGCGCTACTGCCAGCCCAATCCATGGTGGGAGTCTCTCTCACACGGCAGTTCTCGCCGTACGTCCTTATGCGGCCCACGCTCTGATTGTGATCGACCGAATCCCTGGAGCTTCAGAATTCCTGCCTTTTCTCTAACAGCGAATGACCGCCGAAGACGTTGATACAGGAATCCTGCTAAAATGCGCCCACAAGCTAATTTTTTTACGTTGCTTCCTGATTCGGTCTGCCCCTCAAAGTCAGCTCGCTGTCAACGATGTCAATGGGGCAATAATTACTGTATCGGCACGGGCCACAATTTGTCAATCACAATATTTCGGCCGCCAGCAGATTTTTTTGTGGCCGACCGGGGCCTGTGACGGTGGTCGATACCCGTGACTCTTACGATGCCGGTCCCGGCGGAATTCTGCGTCTTTCCCATGTTATTTCCAGGTGTCAGGGCAAAGTCCGGCGCAGCTCGGCGCCGGCCCTGTCCACGGCGGCCCAGACCTCCAGGAAGTTCTCGCCGGCGATTTTCCTGATATCCGCGTCACTGAAACCCGCTTTCAGCAACTCGCAGATGAGGTTCGGATAGCACGAGACATCCTCCAGGCCCTCCGGGACCTGGCTGACGCCGTCGTAGTCGGAACCCAAGCCCAGGTGCCCGATGCCGGCCAATGTCGCCGCCTGCCGGAGGTTCGCGGCTACATCGCGGACGTGGGCTTTGCCGAATTTTTCCTGTCCCCAGCGCTGCTCGACGTAGCGGCTCCTCTCTGGGCCCTGGAGATGGTTGGCCTCGATATGGCGTCGGACCTCCTGTCGGAGCGTCTCGGCCTGGCGATTCACCACCGTATTGACGAACATGGAGCCGAAGTTGATCTGCATGATGCCGCCCTTTTGCGCCAGGAGGCGTATCATCTCGTCACTCATATTGCGGTGCCAGCCGGGGGTAAAGTGCCGGCAGGCCGAGTGGGTCGCGACCACCGGCGCCCTGGATAGTTCCATGATCTGGTGGAAGGCCTCGTCGGAGACGTGTGAGACGTCGATCATCATCCCGAGGCGGTTCATTTCCGTGACCAGTTGCCTGCCAAACGGGCTCAGGCCGTGCCATTTCGGGCCCTCGTCGAAGGAGGAATCGCAGATGTGGTTGTTTTTCGAGTGCGTCAGGGTGACATACCGGATGCCGCGGTCGCAAAAATGCTTCACGTTGCGCAGGTCCCCCTCGATGGGCGCGCCGTTCTCCAATCCGAGCAGAATTGAGATCCGCCCGGAGCCGAACCGGCCCCGGACCTCCTTGATCGACCTCGCCAGGGCGAATTTGTCCGGCCATTTCCGGGCGAGGCCCTCGACCAGATCGATGACCTCGTCGGCAAAGGCCTTTGCACCACCCTTTTCCTCGTACTCCGGAGGGGTATAGACGGCCATGAATACGGCATCGAGGCCGCCCTGCCTGGCTCGGACGTAGTCAAAATGCCCCTTTTCGGCCCTGACGGAGATGTCATACATCTCCTTGTGGAGCTCGTAGGGCGTATCCATGTGTGTGTCGATGAGCAGGACCTCCCGGGCCAGCCGGCTCGCCCGTTCTTTAAGTTCTGTCTCGCCGTCGGCCCTGGCGGTCTGCAACCCAGCCAAATTCAACAGAGTCGGCAGCGTGACAACGAGCGACAATGCTATCACCTTTCCTGAGCGCACGATTCTATGGTCCATGACAGCAAGTGATGTTATTTATCGGACAGGATCGCGTCCATCACCTCGATGGCGGACGAGTAAACCCCTCTCGAATAGGTTTCCAGAAGGCGGACGGCCGCCGGTTTGTTTGTCTCATACTGCCCGCGGGCCGCCTCTTCGAGCGCCCTTTGCAGATTGACTGCGCTGTGCTCCAGTCGCGTGGCCTCGGCCTTTGCCCTGTCCACCGCCACCGGACCACGGGCCTCGACCTTATCGCGAAAGTTGGAAAATGTCCAGAACGCTTCCTGCGCATCGGCGGTGAAGGGCGCCTGCACCCGGCTGTCGTAGGCCTCAGCCGTCGGCCTTTGGGAATTTAACCGATAACCTGTGGGAAAAGCGGAGATGCCGAAATGGAACGGGATGTAAAAAGAGGTCCGCGGCGAGCCCAGACAGACCCAGTACACGATCCCGATATCAAGCGGAATCCTCTTTCTCAACTGGACGGCAAAGCTGGTTTGCGTCGCGCCGCTGCACAACGCGCAGGCAAACTGTGCGTCGGCAGGGGCGGGGCCGATGTCGCTATCCTTATCGTGGCGCAAGACTTGCATCAAGTCGGTCGCATCGAGCCTGTGTCGCGGCACGACGGAAAAAGGCAGGTCCGGGCCGGGCCTGAGCGGGTCGCGGGCGACGTACGTCAGGCCGCTCCATTGCCGGCCGGAGTTGTTCGGGTTTGAGGCCGCCTTGGGACTGGCGTAGACCCTGGCAAAATCGAACGGGCCGTCGGCTTGGGCGTCATACCAGCCCCTTGATTCTGCATAATTGACGATATCCTCGGATCCGAGGATATTCGCCTTGTCCTGAAGGTCGACTTTTCGAATGGTGTACGTATTGGCAACCATGGCGACCTCGTCGTCCGGCACGCGGCGGGCCAGCCAGTGTTTGCCGTTAACAACGCACAGCAGCCAGCCCTCGTCCGGGTCGGCGATGATATAGGTCCGGCCGGAATCGATGTAACCGAAGCGTTCCACGAGACTTCCGACCAGCAACACCCCTTCCCGCGCCGTCTTGGCACGTTCGGCCACCAGTCGCCGGAGCATGTAGCCGATGCCGCCGTCCGCCAGTTGGGGCTTGTCTTCGCGCGACGGACAGTTGTCCGAAGTAACCGTCACGCCCCACTCATTGATGTAACTGTCCGAGAAGAGCATCCCGGGCATCTCCGACCAGATGTAAGCCCAGGTCTGCCCCACTTGGTCCAGTGAGCCACCGTTGCGCAACGTCACCTTGCTGCCCGCCGGATAGTCTTTCCGGGGCATTTTGTGATGATTGACGATCTGCGGGGCCTCATCGTCCTCGTTGTGCGCGACGAGGACCCAGCCGTCCGCTGAGGCATTTTTGCCCACGACGATGGAAAAACACGCCGCGCACGGCGCCGCCTGAACCAGAATTACACAGATCAGGGCGGTGGCAGCCGTCAAACGGATTCTGGTGAGATGATAAGTCTTTTTATTTCCGTCACTTATGGTCATACTCATACCCATTCGCCGCCGGATGTCCCGACCCGGCTGTGCCTCGTTCGACACGACACCCCGCGAAATCCTCGCGTTTGTCTATTTCTGTGCCACTGCCGTCCCGATGCTCGCCTGAGCTCCATCCTGCTCGACACCGCCTGCGTTGCCAAGCTGCCCCTCGGTGGAGGCCACGACCACGGCACAGACCGCGTCGCCGGTGACATTAACCACGGTGCGGCACATGTCCAGGAGACGGTCCACGCCCAGAACGATGGCAATCCCTTGTAGTGGGATGCCGACACTATTCAACACGATAGCCAGCATGACGATGCCGGCGCCCGGTATGCCGGCCGTCCCGATCGAGGCCAGCACGGCGGTCAGCACGATTGTCAACTGCTGCACTAGGCTCAGGTCCATGCCGTAGACCTGTGCCAGGAACCCGGCGGCAACGCCCTGCAGCAGGGCCGTGCCGTCCATATTGATGGTCGCCCCCAGCGGCAGCGTAAAACCGCAAATCTGCAACGGAACGCCGAGATTCTCCGTCGCGCACTCTATCGTCACGGGCAAGGTCGCGTTACTGGACGACGAGCAAAAGCCCACCACCTGGGCGGGTCGAAAACCCCGAAAGAAGCTCGACAGGCTCATCCTCGTGAACACCTTCAGTGCGCCGGAATAGGTGATGAGCAGGTGAGCCGTCAATCCGAGCAGAATCACGATACAGTACTTCATGAGCATTAAGAGGATGTCAAAGCCGAAATCGGCGACGACCGCCGCAATCAGCGCAAAGACGGCGTACGGGGCCGTCTTCATGACCAAGTGCACCATCTTGATGATGACATCGTTGACGGCCTCGAAGAAACCCAGGACGGGTCGGCTGCGCTCGGGTGGGATCAGCGTCAAGCATATGCCCGTTAGCACGGCGAAAAAGATGATCTGGAGCATTTCGCCGTCCACCATAGCTCGCACCGGATTCGTCGGGATAACATTCAACAGCAGGTCCCGGACGGAAAGTTGCGGTGCGGCAGGCTGCACGGGGAGGTCCTTCTGTCCGGCGGCACCGTCGGCCAGTTTCTGCCTTGCCTGCGGCGAAAGGCTGGACCCGGGTCGCAGGACATTCGTGAGCACCAGACCGATACTGACGGCGATGGCCGTCGTACATAGATAAAACGCAATCGTCTTGGCCCCAATCCTGCCCAGGGCCCGAATGTCTTTCAGGCTCGCCGTACCGACCAGCAGCGAAGAGAACACCAGCGGCACCACGACCATGCTGATGAGACGGATGAACGCGGACCCGACCGGCTTGATATAGGCGACCACGAATTCGGCGAACCCGAAACGATTGGCGGCCAGGCCGAAGATGGCCCCCAGGACCAAGGCAATAAGTATCTTTGTATACAGTTGCAATCTGGGCAACGGCTGACCTCCAGAAGCACGAGAACCTGTCTATACCACGATCATAGTAGAAAATGCGTGGCCCGTCAAAAGAGGATTGTGCGCCTGCCGGTTCGAGTGCGCGACGACACTTTGTATGGGTAGCCGGCGTTCGTCATGCTGAACGAAGTGAAGCATCTGGCCTGAGAATGAGAAGTTCGCAGGGCGTCGGGCGAGATTCCGCATGCGATACCCGGATCCTTCACCTCGCTCAGGATGACGGAGTTTGTGTAAGGCGCCACCTCCTATGTATCTGTCGCTCCCCGAGATTTGGTCGCCTGTCGCCGCAAATCAGGGTAACTGTCCCACACGGAGTATGGTTCGCCGTTTTTCATACTACCGGTGGAGGCTCGATCGGCGGCAAAACTACAACTGCTTGGGCGTTGGAGATTCTCCCACAGTCGTTGGGACAGTTACAAATCAGGTGGCCTCTCGACGGGCGCGTAGCGAGAGCCTATGATGGTCTCTCAGCAGCATGCAATCTGCCGCGTTCATCGGATCAGAGGTGCAGCATGTCGGACAAACTGGATCGTCGGGATTTCCTGAAAAAGTCGCTGGTGGGCACCGCCGCCGGGGCGTGGGCGATGAGCTTCGAGGAGAGGGCCTTGCTGGCGCAAGCCTCGGCCGAGAAGCCGCCTGCCGCGGCGCCGCCCGCCGTACCGGGCGAGATGCCGATGGGCCGGCTCGGCAAGCTGAACGTGACGCGCTTGATCGTCGGTGGGAACCTGACCAGCGGTTTCGCGCACAGCCGCGACCTGATCTACGTGTCCGGGCTGCTCCGGCAATACTTCACGGACGAGAAGGTGTTCGAGACCTGGGAACTGTGCGAGGAGTGCGGCATCAACACGGCCATCCTGCGGCTGGACGACCACGTCGTTCGCCTGATCACCAAGTACTGGAACGAGCGGGGCGGCAAGCTCCAGTGGATCGTCCAGGTCAAACCGGGCAATTGGGACGTCGAGAGCTTCGAGACCGACATCCAGCGTTGCGTCGATAACGGCGCCGTCGGCGCGTACGTCCAGGGTGGCGTCGGCGACGGGCTCGTGAAGAACCGGCAGATGGACACGTTGGCCGCCGTCCTCCAGTGCATCCAGGACGCCGGCCTCGTCGCCGGGATCGGCGCCCATGACCTGGCGGTCCCCATCGCCTGCGAGAAGGCCGGCCTGGAGCCCGATTTCTACATGAAGACGGTGCACAGTCCCGACTACTGGTCGTTCAACCCGCACGGGGAGAAATGGGACGAGTTCCACGTCGGCAGCAAAGCGGCGCACGACAACGTCTGGTGCACCCAGCCGCGGGAAACGGTCGAGTTTATGAAGACCGTCACCAAGCCGTGGGTCGCCTTCAAGGTCCTGGCGGCCGGCGCCATCGCCCCGCAGCAGGGTTTCAAGTACGCCTTCGAAAACGGCGCCGATTTCATTTGCGCCGGCATGTTCGACTTCCAGGTCCGCGAGGACGCCATCATTGCTCGGAACATCCTCAATGCCGGTGTCACCCGCCACCGCCCCTGGTGCGCATAGTTCCTGAAACTGGAAGCACGAAATCCGGATTTCGTGCTTTCCTGCGCTTCGCCCGGATTCCCACGCGCGGGAATGACAAGGCAGTGTGCCGTGCACACCCTGCCGCTGTCGCCGTTCTCTGTCCTCCGTCCTCAGGCTCTTGGTGTCTCTGTGCGAGGTGGTTTTCTTGCGTGGTTCACGGCCTGTGAGCAGGAGTCGAGGGTCGGTTGGCCGTTCGGGCACTGTCCGGGGACGGGATTGACCGCGCGTGCGGCCGGTGGTATCTTCCCGTTCATAGACCGGATGCACGTTGGAATCGACCGTCGAGGAGCACAATCATGCAGGTCGGGGTCATGACGGCTCGGATGTATATGCAGGGCGTCGGCTCGTTGAAGGAGAAGCGCCATATTGTCAAGAGCGTGATCGGGCGGCTCCGCAGCCGGTTCAACGTCTCGGTCTCCGAGGTCGAGCGCCAGGACAGCAAGACCAGTGCCGTGCTGGGGATCGCCGTGGTCTCCAACGAGCGGGCCTTCGTCGATCAGCAGTTGGACGCGGTGCTGAACTTCATGCGCAACGACGGCCGCTTCTACCTGGGCGAGGTCGAGCGCGAAATCTTCTCGTAGGGTCCGCCCACCGGTCTGGTCACAGATACAACGAGCTACTTGCTGGAGGTACTATGAACGCATCGCGTGGAATTCTGATGGCAGCCGTGCTGGTCTTTGTCGGCACGACGGCGTCGGCCCTGGAGAAACCGCTGAAGGTCAGCTTCGCCGGCAGGACATCGGCGCACCAATGGCCGCTAAAGGAGCTGGCCCCGGCGTTGCCCTCGGACTGGTCCGACTACGAGTTCCTGGTCCTGGAGCTGCGGACCTCTTCGCCGCAACGGTTCTCGCTGTGGCTCTACACCGGAGACGGCAAATGCCGGTTGATGCTCCAGCCCTTCGGGCAAAATGTCTGGCTGCGGGCCTCCGTCCCACTGCAGTACTTCAAAGGCAAGGACCGGCGGGGCACGGACCTGGCCTCGACCAACAACCGGCGGACGAGCTCCTTTTGGATGGGCGTCTGGGGGCCGTTCGGGGAATTGAAGAACGTCGAGGCGCTGGGCGTGACCATGGATTATCCTTTGCACAGGCCGGTGCTGGAAATCCGGTCGATCAGTTTGTCCAAGGTGGACGCCGGCTCGGAGTTCCTGGAGAAGCAGCCGGTGGTGGACGAGTTCGGGCAGTGGGCCCACGCCGACTGGCGCCGCAAAATCACCAGTCGCGAGCAGTTGCAGAAAGAGCTGGCCGAAGAAGAGAAGACCCTCACGGGCAGCGACGCGTTCGATTACTGCGAGTACGGTGGCTACCGGAATACGCAGGCCCGCGCGACCGGTTTCTTCCGCGTCGAACAGATCGACGGCAAGTGGTGGTTCGTCGATCCGGACGGACACCTGTTCCTGTCCGTCGGCGCCAACTGCATCAGGGGCGGGCGCCGCGGCCGTGAGGCCGGCAGGCAAAGTGCGGCGTCGGCGCTCGTGGCGCGGCGCATGAGCGCTTGGGGCATGAACACGGTGGGCAACTGGTCCTCTCTCCGGGCCGCCGAAGACGCGCAGCGCAAGGCCTACGTCGTGACGCTCCGCACGCCACGGACGGAGCCGTACTATCTGGGCATGCCCGATGTGTACTCGGACGAGTT
The DNA here is from genome assembly GCA_964346195.1 of uncultured Pirellulales bacterium. Taxonomy (GTDB): domain Bacteria; phylum Planctomycetota; class Phycisphaerae; order Sedimentisphaerales; family Anaerobacaceae; genus PLanc-01. The sequence continues at coordinate 4,078 of CAYFUB010000492.1, read as the reverse complement.
CGCCCGCGGTGTCGACGAGGCGGCCGCCGGCCAGTGTGCTTCGTACCGGGATGACCCCTGGCTGCTGGGTTATTTCCTCGGCAACGAGCCGCCCTGGCCCGGGCGGGAGGGTGAGCTGGTGGAGATGTTCCTCCAGGGTCCCGAGACCGCCACGCAGCGCAAGCTCAAGGACTACCTCGCCCAGGCCGACACAACCTACCGCCGAGCGGAATTCGTCCACGCCATGTTCGAGCGGTATCTGACGCTGATGGGCGCCGCCATCAAGAGGCATGACCCCAACCACCTGAATCTGGGCATCCGTTTCGGCGGGACGCCGGCGCCGGCCATCCTGCGGCTGGGCCGGGCCTTCGACGTGTGCAGCATCAACGTCTATGAGTACGAGCCGACGCGGCAACTGCAGCGCGTCTACGAGGCCACGGGCCGGCCCATTCTCATCGGCGAGTATCACTTCGGCGTGCCCGCGGCCGGCCTCGGCGCCGGGCTCGTGCAGACAGCCACCCAGACCGAGCGGGCCAAGGGGTACCGCTACTACGTCGAGCAGGCGGCGGCCCTGCCTTGTTTTCTCGGCGCTCACTGGTTCCAGTGGAGCGACCAGCCGGTCCTCGGACGCATGGACGGCGAGAACTACAACATCGGCTTCGTCGATGTCACGAATCGTCCCTATGCCGAGCTGGTCGCGGCGGCCCAGGCGACGCACAAACGCCTGTATGACGTTCACAGCGGCAAACTGCCGCCCTTCGCCGAAAGACCCCGGGCCTCCGAAGCCGGCACGCCCGATTCGCCCTGGAATTGACCGGCGCAACCCTTTCAGGGTGGCTCCGGATTCCTTTAGATTCAAGACTTGTGGCAGGTGCCATCGGCAAGCGTTGTGCGCATTTAGCGTCAATCATGGGTGGTGTAACGGGTGGCAGCGTCAAGGCCGCAAGCCTTGGCGATGGTCTTCCTGGGATGCGACGCAACCATCGCCAAGCTGCGCTTGACGCTGCCACCCAGATGAGGCTAAACATGTACCAAGCGCTAGCTTGCCGATGGTTCCTGAGTGCCGCCAATACCATCGGCAAGCTCCGCAGGCTTGGTTTGGGACCCCTTGACGCTGCCACCCGGAGATACGAAATTCTCAATCGTAATCGGTACGAATGGCTAATTGAGCCAGAGCAGAGGCTGGGTGATCGCCATGTTGCGCCGCACCTCCGGGTCCGAGGGGTCGGGATCGAGCGTCTTCCACAAGTTGAGGTACTTATTCTCGCCGAAGGCGCAGGCCGCGAAGAGCAACGCCGGCTGGCGGACGGGCCAGGCCTCGAAGTGCTCCACGTCGGGTCGGTGTGGCCATTTGCTCTTGTCCCGCAGGTACGGGTACAGGTATTCCACGGCCTTGCGAATGCCCCGGCCGTCGGGCAGCGTGAACGTCCAGAGGTCGTCCTCGCGCGTCGAGAGCAACTGGCACAGAATGGCCATATTGTCCAACTGGAAGATCGAGTAGCCGTAGGGTTTGGTCCGCCGCAACTCCTGGGGAAAGCTGCCGTCGAGGGCCATCTGCTGCGGGACGAAGACCTCTTTATAGCGCGTGCGACACAATTCGAGCTTCTGCACGTCGCCAGTGAGCCTGGCGAAGGCGGCAAGCTGGACCATGTACGCGACGCTGTGATTGTTTTTGGCATTCATCTCATCCACGCCATAGCGGTGCGTGGTCATCCATTCGCTGTAGTCACGGAACCACTGCTTCAGACCCGCGCGGATTTCCGGCGTCATCGCACGGGATTGGTCGAGGGCCGCGATGGCCGGCGCGACCTCCGCCAGGTGCAGCGTGTCGATGATGCCGATCCCGCGTCCCGTGACCCGACCCGGTATCGCCTGGGCGTAGAGCAGGCTGGGGTCCATCCGGGTGGCCTCGTCGAGGAAGAACACCTTGAGCAGGGCTACGGCCTTCTCGGCATACTTTTCCTGCCCGTCGAGGGCGTAGGCCGCTGCCAGGGCGGCCACGGCGTCGCGCATATTGCGCAACGCGATGCGATGCGCCGAGAAGTTCTCGGGGTTGGACTGGCCGTCGCGCCGGACGTAAGGCAAGCCATCCGGCTCGTTCGGATCGGGCCACCAGTAATCGCCGTTGGAATAGAAATCGTGAGGGCCGCCTGCGCTGAGCGGGGCCGGGAATCGGGTGATCGAGATCGGCGCGGTGCTGAGGGCCTCCTCGGCCAGTCGGAAAATGCGCTGCCGATCGAAGTCCGCCACCTCCGCCGCCTGCCGGGAGCGTGCCGCGGGGGGCCGTGTGCGGCTGACCTTGCCGGAGAAGGTGACGATGCTCTGGGGTACCATCGGAAAGACAGTCTTGTCGCCGGCGACTGCCACTTCGTCCACCTCTGCAAGGCTCTCGGACGCCGAGGTACGGTAGACCTTCAGTGACGCGAGGCCCTCCAGATTGCGGAACGTCAGGCTCAGGGTCTGCTCCTGGTCGCTGGGATTGAGGGCCACGATGGCGAGATCGCCGTCTTTCTTATGCAGAAACGCGCCTAACTGGACGGCGCCGAAGCCGGGCCGGGCGTCGATGCGTCGGGCACCGGGCCGGATGAATTTCGTGTAGTGCATGGCCGTGTAGGTCTTCGGCGTGTACGTGCTCATGACCATCAGGGCGTGGATGCTCTTGCGGCTTTCCGTGATCTGCCATGGGACGAACGCCGAGCAGTTGCCGGCCACCAGCGCGTTGTGCAGGGCGTTGCCGACCCCCTTTTGGATGGGAGCGGGCCAGTCGTGGTCGCCGGTGCCGCCCTCGGTGATCCAGAAGGGCTTGCCCGTGTCGGCGATCAGCTCCCAGAACCGGCGGGACGACGTGGCGGACATCTCGGCTTTGACCCCGTCCTCATAGCCGTGGGTGGCGAAGACGTCGAGAGCTTTCAGCGCCTGGGGATTGTCGCGCACGGCCTTGACGTAGGAGCCGGTGCCACCTTCATACAGATGGCTGGTCATCGTCTCGGGACCGAAGATTTTCACGTGCCCGTAGCCTTCCGCGTCGAGCCTCTCGCGCAGCATGACGACGATAACGGCGAAATCCCTGCCGTCCCAGACGCAGCTCTCGAACGACTGCGAGAACTGCACCTCATTGCCGGGACTGACGGCGTAGAACGGCACACCCTGCCGGTCGTGGAGCCTGACGTATTCCACCATCCACTGGCAGAAGTGCGGAAAATACTCCGGGTCCACACGGTTGTTATTGTTTCCATAGCCGCCCGCGCGAATGGCGCTCGACTTCGTATCCGTGATGGATCGGTTCACCTTCATCCAGGCCGGTGGGCTCCAGACCGTCCCGATGATTTTGATGTTCGGGTCCAGCTTGCGGATGCCGCGGCCGAAATCGATAAAGATCTGCGGCCGGCCGCCGTTGGCGCCCATGTCGAAATCCTCGCAGCGAATCTTCGTCCAGTCTTCGGTCGGCTTCTCGAAGATGGGACCCCACATGTTCACGCGCAGCATGTTGCAGCCGACGCCCTCGACATAGAGCCTCTGAAAATCCTCGGTGCGATAGAGAGTGCGGAAGCGCTCGACCCAGGCAATGAGACAAGTGCCGAAACCCTCCACGGTCTGGTACCGTTCGGCGCCGTCGACCGTCACGTCCGTGGCCGAGGCGAAAACGGCATAGGCGGGAATGCCCGCCATGAACAAAGTCGCAACCACCCACGTGGATTTTGCACGCATGACCATCTCCTTTCACGCCCGACGAGCCCTGGGCCGCGAGACGTCCTTTCGTGTCCCCTGGCTCGCAGCCGTCGACATTCTAACACTCGGGCTTCCGGATGTAGAGTTCAGGGTGTGGAGTTTGTGTCTGCGCCGGAGGTCGGCTGCGGCTCGCACGGGTCGTGTCGAACGGCCATCTCCAGACGCACCGTTCCCCCAATTCCTGAAACTGTCAATCGCAGGCACAGAGTGAGTCTGTTTACAGACCCCTCAGACGGATTAGGAAAAATTCCTGCGCCCCGTGTGTCATCCCTTCGGCTACGCTCAGGGCAGGCTCTGAACGAAGCGCAGCGCAGTGAAGGGGTTCCCCAAACGCGAATGATTGCGTTTGGGGGCCCCAACGATCTGGGTT